>CAZPEJ010000385.1:0-5335 GCA_964585465.1 uncultured Ardenticatenaceae bacterium | reverse complement strand
CATCCGTGCCATTCGTGGTTAAATCCCTTCCCCATAGTTTCAGGTTTCAGGTTCGTTTTTCGCCCCTCGCCCCTCAAAACCCGTGTTCATCCGTTCCACCCGTGCCATTCGTGGTTAAATCCCTTCCCCTATTTTCCTTCACTTTATCAAAATAGGGTAATGGCAATAACAAAAAAGGCGGGTTATTCGCCCGCCTTTACCCAATAAGAATGGAGATGAAAGTTCTATTACATCTCCTGATATTCACCCTCAACCACATCGTCTGGGGTATGACGGCCGTTTGCCGGACTGCCATTTGTCTGCCCTTGTGATTGATAAAGCTGCTGGCTGATGGCATAACTGGCCTGCTGCAACTGCTCCGTCAGGTTGCGAATGCGGGCTGTATCACTCCCTGACATCGCCCCACGCAGGTCAGCAATCACACTTTCCACCTGCCCCCGGTCAGTCGCCGACAGTTTATCCCCTAACTCTTTGATGCTCTTTTCAGTGGTATAAACCATCTGGTCAGCCTGGTTGCGGGCTTCAATCAACTCTCGTTGCCGTTTGTCATCCGCTTCATGCTCCTTTGCCATTTTCACCATCCGCTCAATTTCCGCCTCGTTCAAATTGGTTGAAGCAGTGATTTGAATCCGTTGCTCCTTGCCAGTAGCTTTGTCCTTGGCAGTGACATGCAAAATACCGTTGGCATCAATGTCAAACGTCACCTCCACCTGGGGCACACCACGAGGGGCCGGGGGAATACCATCCAGGCGGAACTTGCCCAATGTTTTGTTGTCCACCGCCATCGGCCGTTCCCCTTGCAACACATGAACATCAACGGCCGTTTGTGAATCTTCGGCCGTGCTAAAGGTTTCAGCTTTGCGGTAAGGAATGGTCGTATTGCGCGGAATCAACGTAGTCATCACCCCGCCCAACGTCTCCAGACCCAGGCTCAGTGGTGTCACATCCAACAACAACACATCTTTCACCTCACCACCCAACACCCCCCCTTGAATAGCCGCCCCAACAGCCACCACTTCATCTGGATTCACACTCTTGTTAGGAGCCTTTTGCGTCAGCGATTGCACCAACGCCTGGATCATGGGCATTCGGGTAGAACCACCCACCAAAACCACCTCGTCCAGCTTTTGGGCACTTAACCCGGCATCTTTTAACGCCTGCTCAAAGGGGCGACGGCACCGTTGCACCAAATCCTCGGTCAACTGCTCAAACCTGGCCCGTGTTAAAGTCATCAGCAAATGTTTTGGCCCACTGGCATCGGCCGTAATGTAAGGCAGGTTAATTTCCGTTTGCGCCAGATTAGACAACTCAATTTTTGCTTTTTCGGCTGCTTCCCGTAGCCGCTGCAACGCCTGACGATCCTGAGTCAGGTCAATACCCTGATCCATCTTAAATTCGCTAGTCAACCACTGCACCACGCGCTCATCCCAGTCGTCACCCCCCAGGTGAGTATCCCCGTTGGTAGATTTCACTTCAATCACCCCATCCCCCACTTCCAACACGGAGACATCAAACGTTCCCCCACCCAGGTCAAAGACCAGAATCGTCTGGTTATTCTTTTTATCCAATCCATAAGCCAGAGCCGCCGCCGTTGGTTCGTTGATAATTCGCATCACTTCCAACCCGGCGATCTTACCAGCATCTTTAGTCGCTTGCCGCTGACTATCATTGAAGTAAGCCGGTACGGTAATCACCGCCTGGGTAACAGTTTCGCCCAGATAGGCTTCCGCGTCTCGTTTGAGTTTCTGCAACACCAGGGCAGAAATCTCCTGCGGCGTATAGGTTTTATTCGCCACCGGCAGGTGAACACGAGCATCCTGTTGTGGCCCGCCTTCTATCTTGTACGACACCATTTGTATGGTACGTTTAGTTTCGGGGTCATCAATGCGCCGCCCCATCAACCGTTTAACGGAATAAACGGTATTTTCTGGGTTAATCACAGCCTGTCGTTTGGCAGTTTGCCCCACCAGGCGTTCCCCTTTTTTGTTAAAAGCTACCACCGAAGGGCAGGTATTCCCACCTTCGGCCGTTGCAATGACCACCGGGCTGCCACCTTCCATCACGGCCACCACCGAGTTGGTTGTTCCTAAGTCAATTCCAATAATTTTTCCCATAAGTTAGACTCCTCCAAATTCTTACATGCCTGAACTTGTTTTGCCGTGAAACGTAAAACGTGAAACGTGAACTCTCTTTGATCACGTTTTACACATCACGTTTCATGAGTTGTCAACCCCTTGAGTTCCCAAAGGGCCTTGTTGTTTTGCCTATCAATTTTGTGGGAAATGTGTCAGAATTAGATAAGATAGCTATTAGAAACAGATTGGAATAACTTATCTTTGAACAATAGAGACATGCAACTTGACCACACGGTCTCAACCACAAGGGAAATAACCGCCGCCGGGCAAGCTGCCAATCGGGTAGCTGCCGATTATCTGTTTGCCGACTACCACCAACGCCGGTCGCCCCAAACCCTACGCACCCAAACGGCCGCTTTAATTCGTTGGGTGGAGTACCTGCAAAAGGTGAAAGCCGCTACCCATTTGCTGGCCGAAGCCACGACCTGGGCCAGCACAAAGTTCTCGCCTGGTGATATAGAAAAACTTCAGCTCTATGCCGAAACCCAGGCCACCTCCTTACCCCTGGTCTACGCCGCCTCCTACTGCCAGCACCAGGCCAACGCCTGGCAGGGTGTCACCTGGGGCCTGGTGGAAGGGTTTGTCAAATGGTTATTGAAACAGGGGTACACGGTTGTCACTGTCAACAATCGCCTTTCGACCATTAAAGTGTATGTGCGCCTGGCAACCAAAGCTGGGGTGATTCCCCCGGCCGAACAATCTCTCATCCGTGAGGTGCGCGGATATGGTGGGCGCGAGGGCAAACGGGTCAACACAAAACGGCCGAAAAACCGCCTGGGGCACAAAAAGGCAGAAGCCATTGTCCTCACCCCCGAACAAGCCCGCCGCCTAAAAACAGAACACCCCACTTCGCCCCAGGGGATTCGGGATCGGTTAATGGTGTGCCTGTTTCTGGATTTGGGGTTACGTGCCAGCGAAGTAGCCGCCTTAAAGGTAGAAGATTTATTGGAGGCGGGTCGAATTTCCGTCTATCGGCAAAAAACGGATCACACTGACCAGATGGTTTTATCGGCCGATATTTTGCACGCCTTAACCGCCTATCAACCATACAAACGGCCGTCTGGCACCCTGTTGCGCGGTAGCCGCAAAGACGAAACCCTGACCGAAGAAGTGATGTCTGTGCGGGCAATTGGGGCACGTATCAAGGTGTTGGGGCGGGATATTTTGGGCATTTGGGAACTCAGCCCCCACGATTTGCGCCACACCTGGGCCACCAGAGCCGCCAAACACAGCAACCCATTCGTCCTGCGCGATGCCGGGGGGTGGAGCAATATGCAAACCCCCAGCCGTTACGTGGAACGAGCCAACGTGGTGAACGAAGGAATACGGCTCGATTATTAGAAGCGGCCGAACATGTATTTACTAAAGTTGATCGAAAACAAGGTTTCTTGAACAGAGCCGCAGAGGGTCTTCCCTCTCCGCGCCTCTACGCGACATAAAGTTAATTCCAATAATGTCTACCGCGTAACGAGCAATGACACAATACGTTTTTTAGGAGGAAACTGATATGGCAATTCACCCCCTGGCAGGAAAACCCGCCCCTCGAAACGCCCTGGTCAATGTACCAAACCTGGTATCAGCCTATTACACCCACAAACCGGAACCTGGTCATCCAGCCCATCGGGTGAAATTTGGCACCTCCGGGCATCGTGGCTCCTCACTCACCTACAACTTCAATGAAGCCCACATCCTGGCAACCAGCCAGGCCATTGTCGAGTTGCGGCAAAAACGCGGCATTACCGGGCCGTTGTACATCGGCATGGATACTCACGCCCTGTCACAACCCGCTTTGTATACGGCCGTTGAGGTGTTGGTTGCCAATGGGGTAGAGGTTTTTTTGCAGACAGACCTGGGTTACACCCCCACCCCTGTCATTTCCCACGCCATTCTCACTTACAATCGGGGGCGAACCGGTGGGCTGGCTGATGGGGTGGTAATTACCCCGTCCCACAACCCGCCAGAGGATGGGGGGTTCAAATATAACCCACCCGCCGCCGGGCCAGCCGACACAGAAACGACCAAATTGATTGAAAATCGAGCCAATGAACTGTTGCAGAACGGGTTAAAAGGGGTTCACCGCCTGAACCTGAAAACATCTCTCCAGGCCAGCAACACCCATTGGTATGATTATGTGACACCTTACATTGCAGATTTGGCCCAGGTCATTGATATGGATGCAATAACGGCCGTTCGCCCCAAAATCGGTGTAGACCCCATGGGCGGGGCCGGGTTGGCCTTCTGGCAACCGCTGGCCGAGCGGTACAAACTAGACATCGAGATTGTCAATCCAGCCATAGACCCCACGTTTTCTTTCATGACTCTAGATCATGATGGCAACATTCGTATGGATTGTTCCTCCCCCTATGCAATGGCTGGTTTGATTGAACTAAAAAACCAGTTTGACATTGCCTTTGGCAACGACCCCGACTATGACCGGCACGGCATTGTCACCCGCAGCAGCGGTTTAATGAACCCCAACCACTACCTGGCAACTGCCATCTGGTACTTGTTTCAACATCGCCCAGGCTGGGGAAAAACAGTGGCTGTCGGCAAAACGTTGGTGTCTAGCTCCATGATTGACCGCGTAACGGCCGATTTAGGGCGCAAGTTGTGTGAAGTGCCCGTTGGGTTTAAGTGGTTTGTGGATGGATTGTTAAACGGCTCGTTAGGGTTCGGCGGCGAGGAAAGTGCCGGGGCCTCTTTCTTGCGCCACGATGGCACTGTTTGGACAACCGACAAGGATGGGTTTATCCTCGATTTGTTAGCCGCCGAAATCCTTGCCACCACCGGACGAGACCCCGGAGAACATTACCAGGCATTAGAAAACCAGTATGGTAAAACCGTCTACGAACGGATAGACGTGCCAGCCCAGGCTGACCAAAAAGCAGTTTTGGGCAACCTGTCACCAGAAATCATAACGGCCGAAGAACTGGCCGGAGAGCGCATTCTTGCCAAATTGACCCACGCCCCCTGCAACCACGCCGCCATCGGTGGCCTAAAAGTGGTCACAGAAAACGGCTGGTTTGCTGCCCGGCCCTCTGGCACAGAGGACATTTACAAAATTTATGCCGAAAGTTTCCACAGCCCAACCCACCTGAAACAAATCCAAGAAGATGCTCAGGCCATGATCGCTACTGCATTTGCCCGCTAGGATTGGCACAGATTCAACCTCCCCCCATTCACAATTCACCATTCACCAT
>CAZPEJ010000384.1:0-5347 GCA_964585465.1 uncultured Ardenticatenaceae bacterium | reverse complement strand
TCAGCTTTCAGCTTCCCTGCTGACGGCTGATAGCTAACGGCTGACAGCTTCCCTGCTGACAGCTTCCAAGGAGACTCAACCATGAAACGTATTGTTAGCACGCTATTTTTAATCCTTTTGATTGTTGTATCAGTAGCATGTGGTGGGGATGAGGAAAACACCCCCGCCCCCACCGCCGAATCTGCCAACCGCCCGGCCGATTCCACTTCCAGCAACAGTAACACCGACAACCAACCCGCCGACGCTGCCGCCCCCACCATCTCCTCCAGAACGGCCGTTGCTGAGCCGGTAGATTGGACAGTATTAGTTTATCTGGATGGGGACAACAACCTGGAACAACCCGGTATCTGGGACGTAAACGAAATGGAATCTGCTGGTAGCTCCGACCGGGTCAACGTCCTGGTACAACTGGATCGCACCGAAGGTTACAGCAGCGACGACGGCAACTGGACAGGCACACGCCGCTACAAAATAACGGCCGATACCAACCTCAACCGCATTTCCTCCACCGTCTTGACCGACCTGGGCGAAGTCAACATGGGCGACCCCAACACCCTGGCCGACTTCGTTGCCTGGGGTATCGCCAGCTACCCGGCCGAACATTACGCCCTGGTCTTGTGGAATCACGGCTCTGGCTGGCTCGGCATCGCCTTCGACGACACCACCTCCGATGCCGATGGCCTGACCATGCCAGAAATTGACCAGGCCCTCACCCAGGCATTAAACGAAACCGGGGTGGAAAAACTAGACATTATCGGCTTCGATGCCTGCCTGATGGCACAAATAGATGTTTTCCAGCGCATGGTACCCTTTGCTAAATACAGCGTCGCCTCCGAAGAAGTGGTGCCGGGGCTGGGTTGGGATTACGAAGCCATTTTACAAAACCTCTACGCCGACCCAACCATGGACGGCAAAACCTGGGCCGGGCACCTCGTCTCTGACTACCTCAACTTTTACGAAAAAGAGTCCCCCGATGAGTTTGTCACCATGTCGGCCGTAGATTTATCCATGTTGCCCTTTGTCACCGGCTCATTGGAGTCGTTAGCCAAAGAGCTGCAAACCAACCCAACGGCCGTTGCCAGTGCTATTGGTGATGCCCGTAATGGAGCCGAAGGGTACGCCCTGATGTACCCGGAAGATGCCAATTTCTACGCCTCCATTGACATGGGCCACTTCCTCGCCATATTGTCCCAACTATCTAGCGGCAGTGTGAAGGAAACGGCCGATGCTGTCCTCCAGGCCATGCAAAATGCCATCATCACCGCCGGGCACGGAGCCGGGTTTTCCCAAGCCAATGGCATCTCCCTATACTTCCCCAGAACGGCCGAATTTTTCAGCACCCGCTACCGCCAGGAAAGCAACCTCACCTTCTGGAACGACTTCCTCGCCTCCTATCACGGTGTGGGGCTGGCAAACATCGGTGCCCCCCAGCTAAACATCGTCAACACCCTCAGCGACCAGGCAGGTATACAAAACCCCGCCTACATGGATGTAGAAATCACCGGCCAGGACATTCAAAATGTGTTGCTAGTGGCCGGGCGTTACGAAAACGGCCTGCAACACCTGTTGCAATACGACTTCCTGCTGCCCGAACCCACCACCCTGCCTGATGGCTCGCAACTTTACGAATGGCGCGACGGTTTACACAAAGACTTTTTTGTCTGGCAAACCGATTCCACCTACCTGTACGATGCCAACGGCAACGGCGATTTTGCCGCCATGTTTCCTAGCGAATACAACAGCCCACTTTACACCATTCAAGGGCGTTACCGCCGCGCTGGCAGCGACACCTATTTTGATGCCAACCTGGTTTTTGATACCCAACAAGGGGTGTTGAGCGGGGTGTGGACATACCAGGCAGAAGCTCGCAGTGCCCCTAACGAGCTGTTCCCAGAGCCGGGAGATGAGTTCCAAATTTATAACTTGCTGATGGATGCCCAGGGCAATGTAACGGCCGAACCCGGCACCACCGTCACCTTCGACAATAACCGCCAGGTGTATTACGCCTGGCAAACCCTGCCCAGTGACAATTACTTCCTCGGCTTCTCCGCCACCAGCATCTCTGGCGAATCCACCTACGACGTGCGCGACTTCCAGGTGAACAACGACAACCTGTTATCGGGTTATCGCGCCTACCTCGACCCTTACCTGGGTTTCCAATTCCTCTACCCCGACAGCTGGTTTGCCCCCAGCTACAGCGACGGGCACCTGTTCACCAGCGACAATAGCGGCAACACCGTCATGAACCTCTACCTCTATCCTAACGCCGGGGGCACATCGCCCAACGCCTTAAAACAGGAAACCCTGGCCGCTTTTGGCAACCCGGAACTCGCTTTTGAAAACGACATCACCATTGGCGGCACAGCAGCCACCGGCACGGTGTACACCTACGAAGGCAGCAACGGGGCACACACCGGTTTCTTGCTCACCTTTGTGCAAAACGGGGTGGGGTATGTACTGGATATTGACGGCCCGACCACTGCCGAAGAAACCACCTCCCAAATAGTCGCCACGTTCATTGATAGCTGGGTCTTCCAGCCGGTCGGGTTTGGGTTGCCGGGGAGTGTGGGCGAAACGGCCGTTCCCGCCCCAGCCCCCGCCGAAGAAACAACCGTCAACCTCTATCAGGACAGCTTCGACACCGCAGGCAGCTGGGGAGTGGGCAGTGGGGATGGGGTTAATGGTCAGGTAACAGGTGGGGTATATGACCTGTCTGTTTCAGCCGATTCTGGCCTCTACTGGACAACCGGCGGACAAGATTTTGCCGATGGCACCTATGAAGTCACCGCAACGGCCGTTGCCGGGCCACTCAACAACGGGTTTGGGTTGGTCTTCCGCGCCAACAACGACACCAACGACTTCTACGTCTTTGAAATCAGCAGCGATGGGTACGCCTGGTTAGGCTGGTGTGGGAACGGCTGCGAAAGTGGGCAAGCCCTGGTCAATGGCGGTTGGTTCCAAACTTCGGCCGTGCAACAAGGGTTAAACCAGCCCAACTACCTGCGCGTGGTGGCCGAAGGCCCGAATCTGGTCTTTTTTGTCAATGGAATTGAAATCGGCCGTTTCACCGACACCTCCCTGACAACCGGCGATATTGGCCTCTTTGTAGAAACCCTGGGCGAACCCGGTGCCCAGGTGCAATTCGACGATTTCATCTTCACCCCTGGCTCCGGCAAAGGCAACCAATAAAACGTGAAACGTGAAACGTGAAACGTGAAATTTCACGTTTCACGTTTCACGACAAACCCCACAAATCGATCCCTTAATACACCAACAAAACCTGCCCGGCTTCGGCCGGGTTTTTGTCTAACAGGTCATAAGCAGCTACAGCCTGGGCCAGCGGAAACCGGTGTGTCACCAGATGAGCGGGTTGGTGGCGGGCCAACATCTCCCAGGCTACCCCCAGGCGGCGGTTTTTGCTCCAACGGCCGTTCCATTGCGGGTCTAGCTGGCTCACCTGGCTACTAATCAGACGCATGTGGCTGCGATGAAACCACCCACCCAGGTTCAAATCGGCCCGTTTGCGCCCATACCAGGAACCCACCAACAAACGGCCGTTATATCCCGTCACAGCAATTGCCATATCCAGCGCGGCCGGGTTGCCCGACAGTTCAAAGGTCAGGTCGGCCCCGGCATACGGCCGTTTTCCCTGCAAAGCTGTTTGAATATGGTGGACAGCATCGGGCAGGGTCGGGTCAATCGCCGCCTGCGCCCCCAACTGGCGCGACCATTGCCGGCGCAAAACGTGGGCCTCCACCGTCACCAGGGCAGCCAGCGGCAGTTGTGCCAACAGCAGGGTCGTTAACAACCCCACCACCCCCTGCCCAAACACCACCACTTGCTCCCCTATCATCGGCCCGCCATCCATGAGAAAAGAAACGGCCGTTTCCATATTGGGCAGAAAAACGGCCGTCTCTGCCGCCAAACCATCGGGAACTGGCAAAAGGTGGGCTGTTTGGGCAACAAAATGGCTCTCGTGTGGGTTAAAAGCAAAAACCAGCCGCCCCAGCCAGGCCGATTCCACCCCGCTACCCAATTCCACCACCCGCCCCACCGCCGCGTACCCGTATTTCAACGGATAAACAAAAGTCCCAGCCAGGGCCGAAATCGTCTCATCCACCGCCAACTCCTGGGGAAATTGCCCACGATAGAGCAACAATTCACTACCAGAACTGATGGCAGAAACGGCCGTTTGCACTAACACCTCCCCAACCCCAGGGGAAGGCATCGGTTCTGCCAGCACCTTCACCTGGTGTGGTGCTGTAAAATAAAGGGATTGACGTTGCAAAAAGGGCATTAAACCTCCCCGTCACTCGCCGCAACCCCGGCAAAAAGCAACAAATCCCGGCCGACCATCTGATATTGCACCTGGCGCAAGGGCAAGGTTTCGGGTAATGGGTTTACAGCGTGATACCCCCCCATCATCACCGGGGCCAGCGTCAGCACCAGATAATCCACCAATTTCTCCTGCAAGAAGCTAGTGATAACTTCTGCGCCTCCTTCTACCATCAGGCGGCGAATGCCCAAATGGGCCAGGTGGTGCAACAACGGCCGTAAAACCACCCGCCCCCGTTCATCACCAGGCAAACGAATCACCCGCGCCCCGGCCGCTTGCAAGGCTTTTTCCCGTTCGACGGCGGCCGTTTCGCTGGCGATAATCCAGGGTGGGTGGGGGTGTTGCCACAAAACGGCCGATAAAGGAAACCGCAACTGACTATCTAACACCACAGGCTGCGGCTGTGCCCCAGCCACCAGGCGAACCGTGAGACGTGGGTTATCCGCCAATACCGTGCCAATGCCTACCAAAACAGCGTCGTGATCTGCCCGTAGCTGGTGGGTAAACTGCATCGCCTCTGGGCTGCTGAGGGAGGTGGGCTGCCCACGCTGGCGGGTGATGGCCCCATCCAGGCTTTGGGCATAGGTGAGTGTTACCACAGGTCTGGAGAGGGCAGCAACGGGTGGCTGTTGGTGAAGGGGGAACGGCCGTTTACCATCTACCACCTCAGGACGGCCGTTCAAATTTAGCAGGTGGCGCATCCGTTTCACTTTGGTAGCCAGGTAAGCTTCATTTTCCAGGGTAACGGCCGTTTCCAGTGGCACACGCTCCACCACCGGAATACCTTGCTGATGCAAACTGGAAATTTTAGAGGGGTTATTGGTCAACAACCGCACCGACAACACCCCTAACTCTTGCAACATCAACGCCGCCACCGTGTAATCGCGCCCATCTGCCTGATGCCCCAATAACAAATTCGCCTCTACCGTGTCATACCCCTCATCCTGCAAATTGTACGCCCTGAGTTTGTCTAACAACCCAATCCCCCGCCCCTCCTGGCGCAAATAAAGG
>CAZPEJ010000383.1:0-5350 GCA_964585465.1 uncultured Ardenticatenaceae bacterium | reverse complement strand
TTGGGCGGTAAAAAGGGTAAAGGCAACGGCCGTTTGTAAACCTTCCTGTTGGTCATATACCCCATTCTGGTCATTATCTATAAACGCCAACAGACAAACGGCCGTTCGCGGGGGGGGTAACGGGGTAAAGGTGACAGTGGGTGGTAGACGGGTGGCGGTAGCCGGGCTGGTGGCAGTAGCAGGCGGGGTACTATACCCTACCAACAGGTATTGCCCTGGTTGAATAAAATCACTTTCGCTTAAATTATTCAGAGCGCGCAACTGCTCCAGGGTAATTCCAGCAGCCACCGCGATATTCCACAAATTGTCGTTGGGCTGCACCAACACATAAACAGCCCCGGTCGTATCGGGTGTTGTGGTAATGGGCTGTTGGGCTGTCGCTGGGGCGAAAGAAAAAAACAAATACCCCATCAAACAACACCCCCCCACTGCCAGATAAATCAACTGTTTTCTACACATGGATTTATTGTTCTACGAACCTGGTTACTCTTGAGGAACGGGTTTCAATTGCCAGCTATCTGCCACAGGCTGCCCCGTCTCATCCAAGATTTGTAGTCGGGTGCCATCCTGCCAATATAAACCCACAACAATCTGCTGTTGGCTGGGGTGATAGGGCTGGGAGAGGTGAATGGTATGGTTCTCTTGCAGCCATAACCCAGGTCGCCACCAGGCAATCGGCCAGTTACCGTTAGCTGGAGGGCTGTCGTCCTGACCGATTAAACCCCCATCAGCAGCCACAACATGCACAAAAACGGTTATGGGTTGGGAAACGGCCGTTTTTGCCTGCCATTGTAACTGGATTTGAATGCAAGTTGGAACTGTCTCATGCACCTCCAACCCGGCTGCCGGGGCGGGTTGAGGGCACTGGTCTTCTATAGTAGCCTCCTGCAAAAGCAGTTGGTCAGCAAAGTTGGCAAGGGGAGGGGTCATGGGCGGGGCAGGTTGTACCAGATAACGAACATACAAGGGGTAAACCTGCGACTCCAGATCGCCCCGCGCCAGGCTACCCGTTTCGGCCGTAATCAGGGCGGTGGGGGGCAAACTCTGGGGAAAAAAAGCCAGCGATTCATAAGGCCAAACATAAACGGCAAAGGGAGGGGTGGCTGTTATGCCTTGTTCTGGCAGAAAAGGGGTTACTGGATGTTGGTGGGCCAGGAAAGGGATGGCAGGCCAGCCCGACCAGAAACGGTTATCTACCCAAACGGCCGTTTCTGGCATCTCCTGGTTCATTGCCATTGCCATATCGGTAGCCGCTTTTTCAAACAGATACGCCACATCGGCGGAACGGCCATACTCCAGATAATCCCGCACCGTCAAACTCAATGAACCAAACAGCAGGAGCAGCACAAACGGCCGTTTTAGCTGCAACCACCAGGATGGCAGGGGCCAGTGAACTGGAAGTGATTTCTGCCCCAATTGCCAGAGGAGGGATAGACCAATGGCGGGCAACAGCAATATCGCAGGTAGGATGCCTGCTGCCCGCAGGAAATGGGGGGTGTCTTCGGCCAAAATGGTTGGCCCCAGCATCACCCCCACCCAGAGTAACACGCTCATGGCAGCAGGTTTGCGCCACTGCCAGAGGCACCAACCCAGGCCCAACAAAAACGGTAGCAGCATAAACCCATCAAAAATCGGCCGTTCGGCCGGGTTGTGGCGCAAAATATCATCCCCACGCCAAAAAAACATGCCCAGGGCGCGGGCTGTCTGCTGCAAAAATGCTCCTATCAAATCACCCTGGTTGATCACCGGGTTCAAAATGGAAACTTGCCCGGCCCGGCCCAGGATAAGTTCTGGGGTGGCCCAGGCCAGGCGCGCCAGGGGGAACAGCACCAGGCAAAAGCCCAGGGTGGCGTAACCAAGACCAGGCCATAAACGTTGGAAACGGCCGATTCCCACCAGGTAAATAACCCCCACCACCACCAAAATCGGGGTAAAACGTACTGCCAGATAGGTGTAAAAACATACCCCATACGCGGCCCCGGCGGCCAACCACAACCAGCGATTGTTACGCCGATAAGCCCAGGTAGCCAGCACAAATGCCCCGGTCAGGGTGGGTGGCAGCAAGATGATTCGCAGACCAATCCGGCTCAGATGCACCGGCCACAAGGTAACAGCCCATAACCAGGCGGCGGCTAAACCCGTTCGTTGGTCAAACCAGCTTTTGCCCAGGGCATAAACGAGTAGTGTGGTAACAGTGCCTGCTACTGCTGCCGCCAGACGCAACGCAAATACGGAACGGCCGAACCAGGCCACACTCAATGAAGAAAGGTAAATGTACATCGGTTCCCGGCCGTTATTGGCTGGAAAAAACCAGGCGTGTTGCCCTTGTAACACCTTGAGGATGTCTAACCCGTTATAGGCTTCATCCCGATACAACCCTGGCGGAAGTTGCCCCAGTTGCCAGAAACGCAAAACGGCCGCTACCACGCATACAAGCAACAAAGCCCACCCCCAACGGGATGGGCCAGAGAAATTAAAGGGAGTTTGTGGGGTAAACAAAGTTGTCAAACCAGGGCAAGTATAGCAAAATAGGTTTCGGTGTCAACTTTCACAGGCAGGTGGCAAGTAGAAAATTGGTCAATAGCTGCCCCTCTTATGTGTGAATTTGTAGACGTTCAACGATGCGTATTTTGATGTTATCGAAGGCTTGCCTGGTAGGGGCTTACCAGACCAAGTTAGAAGAAATTGCCAAATTTCAAGATGTGGAACTCACCGTTATTGTTCCTCCTTCCTGGAATGACCCCGCAGCCCCCATTGCTCTGGAGAGGAATCATACAGAAGGGTATCGCTTTTTGGTGGATTCTATCCGGTTTAATGGGCAGTACCATTTGTATTATTACCCCGATTTGAAGCGGCGGCTGGCGGAAATTCGCCCCGACATTGTGCATATTGATGAGGAGCCGTATAACCTGGCGACCTGGCTGGCAATGCGACAGGCTCGTGCGGCTGGGGCCAAATGTTTGTTCTTCTCCTGGCAAAATTTATCGCGCCGCTACCCGATTCCGTTTAACTGGCTGGAGCAACAGGTGTTAGCACAGGCGGATTATGCGCTGATGGGAAATCTGGAAGCGGTGCAGGTGTGGTGTGAGAAGGGGTATAACGGCCGTTATCAGGTGATTCCTCAATTTGGCGTAGACCCTACCCTTTTTTGCCCCCCGGCGCGGCGCGATAAAGGGCGTGGGTTTATCATCGGCTCGGCTAATCGGCGGCTGGTGGCGGAAAAAGGGGTGGATTTGCTCATTGAAGCCGCCGCAACGTTGCCAGGGGTGTGGCGGTTGCACATTGCGGGAGATGGCCCGGAACGGCCGTATTTAGAGCAGTTGGCGCAACGCGCAGGCATCCGTGACCGGGTACACTTTGATGGGGTCATTTCGTCGGCGCAAATGCCCGCTTATTTGCAACAAATGGATGTTCTGGTGCTTTCTTCTCGCACGTTACCCAACTGGAAAGAACAATTTGGTCGGGTTTTGGTGGAAGCGATGGCCTGCGAAACGGCCGTTATCGGCTCACAAAGCGGAGAAATTCCCCACGTTATTGGCCCGGCCGGGTTAACCTTTCCAGAAGAAGATGTCAAAACCTTGCAGACCCACCTGTTACACCTGATGCAATCCGACACCTTGCGGGATGAATTGGGGCGCAAAGGCCGCCAGCAAGTGTTGACGCGGTATACCCAGGCTCAAATTGCGGCCCAAACTGTGGCGGTGTATCGGGAGTTGACGAAATAGCTTGGTGACGCACAGAGGGAAAACCCTCTGCGGCTCTGCGCGAAAACCTTACTTCTGATAAACTCTATTGCGTGTTGTGTAGGTAGGATATGATGTCATACGCAATACCTCTCTAATCAATTTCATGAGTGATTCTGTTCCTGAACCAGCGGATGTAACAGCCAAAACGGCCGTATCCACCACCCGACGGTGGATGCGGGGCGTTGGCATCTTTTTGATTGTGTTAGCTGTTTTGGCTGGCTGGTATCTCGTTATCACCTACCTGGCCTGGCAAAATGGGCAAGATTTGTTGATTGAACGGCAACAAACCGAGTTGTCGGCCCAGTTGACCCGCCAGATCACATTGGCACAAATGGATATTGAGGAAAACCGTTATGCTTTGGCTGCCAGCCGATTGGAATGGGTGCTGGCGCGTTCCCCCAACGACACTGCTGCCCAAACGTTGTTGCAACAGGCACAGGCCGGGTTAAATGCCAATCTGACTCCCCAAACAGTGAATGTAACGGCCGTTCCCACCACCACCCCTTTGCCTACCCCGACCCCCGGTTTGATTAGCGATCCAGCCAACGAACTGGCTCGTTTGCGTCAGTTGATACAAAATGGGGAGTGGGAACCAGCAATTTCTGGCTTGATAACCTTTCAACTGCAATACCCTGAATATGAACGCACCGAAACGGATCGGTTACTGTATGACAGCTACATTCAATATGGCATTACTCTGTTGGAAGGGGAAAAGGTGGAATTGGGGTTAAATTATCTTTCCCAGGCGGAAAAACTGGGCGATTTGCCCCAGGAAGCCATAGATTACCGCACCTGGGCAGAACTATATTTGCAAGGTATCGCTTTTTATGGGGTCAACTGGGGAGCTTCCATTTTTTATTTCCGCGATTTGTGTCTGGCGGCTCCGTTTTTTCACAATGCCTGTGATCGGTTGTCTACGGGGCTGGTGGCTTATGGGGATCAATACGCTTTTGTTTTGGATTGGTGCCCGGCGCAGCTGTTGTATCAGGAAGCAACCCTATACAACAATACTCAGGTTTTGGTAGAGAAACTCAATCAGGCGGCGAACGGGTGCCTTTTGGCTACGCCTACCCCCATTACCGGAACCCTCCCGATTACGGGCACTTTGCCAATCACAGGAACTCAACCTTGATATTTTAGGGTTTAAGGATTGGCGCAAATCTTCAATCTCTAATCCCTAATTTTCTGTTTATGGCTGAATTTGGCGAGGTTTTAAGCGAACGCGAACTGGATGTGCTGCGATGTGTGGTGCGGGGAGCATCTAATAAAGATATTGGCAGTGAACTTTTTATCAGCCAGAACACGGTTAAGGTTCATTTGCGGAATATCTTTGTGAAGTTGGGGGTAGCTTCGCGCGCCGAGGCGGTGATGGTGGCTTTGCAGCGGGGGTTGGTGGTTTTGCCGGGTGGAACGGCCGTTTTGCCACCCCCACCGGATGAACCAGAAGAACTGTTGCCCCTCCCCATCGTACCTGACCCCTCCGAGGTGGTACCCGCCGTTTTGCCAGAAAAAACGGCCGATTCCCCCCCCGCCCGGCGCGTCAACCCCAGTTTGTGGATAACGGCCGTTTCCCGTCTGGTTTTGTTGTTGCTGGTGGGGTACTG
>CAZPEJ010000382.1:0-5367 GCA_964585465.1 uncultured Ardenticatenaceae bacterium | reverse complement strand
ACAAGTTATTTTGGGTCTTTCAGATTTTGTGGGGTTTGCCGTGAAACGTAAAACGTGAAACGTGAAATTTCTCTGATCACGTTTTACGTTTCACGTTTCAAAGAACCATTATTTTTAGGCACTCACCACCATCCTTTACCCCAAATAAAAACTGGCTGATTTTTTCAGCCAGTTTTTGTTATCACATAAATTGTCAGCAGGTTATCTGTTTACTCCCCGGTGCCGACCAGGAAAGCCAACAAATCAGCTAAATCCTGCGGGCTACTACCGAACCGCCCTTTGAATGTTCCAGGCATCGTGCTGGGTGTGGCACACGGGCCGGTGGGGCAATCGGGCGAAATAAACGCATTGGGTTCCAGAATAGAGGTATACACATATTGTAACGCCGATTCACCCTCTACTCGTGTCGCCCCCACTTCAGCAATATCACCTAACCAGGGGCCAACATTGTTGCTGCCAGCTACGGCCGGGTCACCATGACACGCCACACAACCATAAGCCGTATAAACCTGTTGCCCGTTGGTGGCATCCCCTGGTTGCATTTCTATTTCCAACTCAGCATCCACCAAAACCAGGAAATCTTCTGCCAGTTCGGGGAAGTCGAGGCGGGATGGTTCCACGGCACACAGCTCTTCATCTTCCCAATTCAGGACAAAATCCACCACATTTTGAATCTGGTCATCACGCATTGGCCCACCAAAACGGTTCGACCAGGTGGGCATTTCTGTCCCAATGCGCCCGGCAGAGATTGTTTGCAAAATGAAACTTTCCTTGCTGCCAGCCCAGTTCAAATCTTCCATACGCTGGGTTCTGTCGCCACACAGGAGGAAATAATCGTCAAGGGGCAACCCTTTACAACCCGTTTCCTCCCCGGTGGCTGTGTCAATACAACTGCTGGCGGTTCCGTCCACGCCATGGCAGGTGGCACAGCTAGCCTGGAAGATTTCCGCACCTGTTTCCACAGAACGGCCGTGTTCGGCGGCCGAAAACGTTTCCAACCGACTCGGCTCACGCAGGGCCACAAACCCCATAATCATCATGGTGAGCATGAATGCCACCGTTCCAATTACAACTTTTACTTGCATAGCTGACTTCCTCGTATCACGATTTGCACAATCGCCGACAACTAACAATCTTTATTCACGAAGCGGCATTCTTCTTCATAATTGGCATGAGCATGGCGATACTTCACCCAGGGATCAGTGCCTTGTACATATAAGGTCAACTGCACCATCTCTTTTTGCACTTCTTCAATGATCAAGGTCGCTACCGGATCAGGCATAGCAGAATCAGTAAAATAATTGCTATAAGTGCCATCCCCATTATCTTCACATTCATCTATTTCATACGTACCGATCTTTTTCACCGAGCCATTAGGCAATGTACAGCTGTGTCGCTGGAGAGCCGCTCCATATTCATCCAAGGCACGGGATAGATAGGGATTCCCAGCAATTTCCTGGCCTGGGAAGTAAGTGCCAGGAGTCAGATATTCATAAGGGACACCCAACAAAATACTTGGCCCTTCTTGCGGGGCAATTTCCTGGAAAACCTCCCGTTCGGGCGAACTTTCCACAGCATATTCTGGTGTTCCCATCCAGTTAGAGATGAGCATGAAGGCAATAAACAGGCCAGCAACGGTAAACCCAACCCGCCGGTCAGCATAGCGGCGGCTCTTGCCCACTTCAAAATAGGGCATGACGATGAAAGCCACCATTAACAAGGGGATGAAACCAACAACCAATGTTTTGTCGGCCAGTTTGAGCCACCCTTGTGACCAGGAGAGATACCAGGGGGCCACCACATGCAGGGGAGTTACCACCGGGTCGGCGTGGTGCTCTAATGGGGCATCCCACAACCAAATAGAACCGGCCGTTAAAAACAGGGTGATAAGGGCTGTCCACATCAATTCGCTGGTCAAAATGTCGGGAATAAAATAAGTCCGTTCATCTTTTGGTACCCGCTTGGCAGTATCTTCACCGATTTGTTCCCGCCCTGGCGGCAGCGACAGACCGTGCAGTACCACTTTGTAATAATGCACAAAGAAGAAGATACCCAACGCCAGCGGCATTAACAACACATGGAACAGATACCAACGCAACAGCCCGGCCGCACCCAATGACGGCGCACCTTGCAAAATCAACAACACATTTTCATTCACTGCTGGTGGGGCAGGGGCGGCTTCGGCACCACTCAAGAACACGGTCAACGCCCAATAGGCCAACTGATCCCAGGGCAACAAATAACCACTAAAACTGAGCAGCAGGGTTAAAACCAACAAAATAATACCGGTTGCCCAGGTGAATTGGCGTGGTTTTTTATAACTCCCTGTGATAAACGTTCGCAGCATATGGAGGGCGACCGCTATCACCATCACTTCGGCCCCCAGGCGGTGCATATTTCGCATCAATTGACCCAACGGTACATTGCTGAGGATGTTCCACATGTTGGAATAAGCCACCAGGGGGCTGGGGGTGTAGAAGATCATCAAGATAATACCGGTAATGGTTTCCCACACAAACATGAAGGTGGATAACCACCCCAGGCGGAAGGTGGGGTAGATGTGGGTGACTTCGGTATGGTAAAAACTGGGGCGAATGTGCAACCAAAAACCATCAGCATGGGGACGAAGGCGAGGGTTGGGGCGGCGGGGTTCGTCGCCGCGCAGGGCGGCCCGGATGTCGTTGATATTCATCCCGGCCGTTAAACGTTCAACCGTTTCGTCTGCTTTGGTCAGGACGGCTTGCCGGATGCCCATCTCTCTGACTTGCTCAATAAAGGTAGCCATATCCTAACTCCTTGTCTGGCAAAAAATGATCTTGTGCATTGACAATGGGTGTTAACCTATTTCGGAAATTAATTGTTGTTCAGGGCCTTGTTTGCGGTCGCCTGTATCTATTTGAACAAAAGCTGCACCATCTGGTAACTCTGCTGGCAGGTAAAAGCCGTTTAACGCTTCGTCGGCGGTAGATTCTGCCAGGACGGTGGTTTTGTCGGCTGCCAACACATACAGCTTAAAACGATCCAGGGTACGCGGGGCGGGGGATTCGATGCGCCGTCCATCCAGGCGATATTTGGAGCCATGGCAGGGGCACTCGAAACGGTTATTGGCGGGTGTCCAGGCGTAGATGCACCCCAGGTGGGTACACACTTTGTAAATGGCTAAAACGCCTTTGAGAACGGCCGGATCAGGGTTGTCCCCATCTACACGGTACATGATCTCATTGGGGTTGTCGCTATCTACGTTCACTAACCAGAAACGGCCGTCTGGAAAGTTAAGAGGTGGGGCATTAACCGATGGGATTTGATTGACATCCAACGTAAACCGCCCACCGAACTCACCTTCGCGGAACTTGGGGATGAGGAACCACACCAATAAACCGGCCGTTTCGGCGGTAAACAGGGCAATGGACGCTCCCCAGATGTAATACAAAAACTCACGTCGTGATATGCCACCGCTGGCCGCACTGGCGTTTGCATTCACAGCTACATTTGCCATAGGGCTTCTTCTCCTGACTGTAATCTGTTCAGTTAGCTTGGATTAAATACACTGCATGTTGTGTGTGCATTTTATCACAAGCGATTATAACAACAAGTCAAAGCGTATCAAGGATATGAACTTGTACAGCCTGTTTGATGGAACGAACGGGGTTTAACCCGATGTGTCTCTTCCCAAAAGAAAATGGGCGCTAAGGGACTCGAACCCCTGACCTCTTCGGTGTAAACGAAGCGCTCTAACCAACTGAGCTAAGCGCCCACGCACAGTGACGGATTATAACCATAGAAATGGATTCTGCCAGTAGAAACTTTGTTAACCATTGGCTGCTTTTAACGCTTTTTGGTAGGCTGATTTGCGTTTCGAGTTTTCGATGCGTGCCCGGCGTACTTCATCGGGCGACATGCTATCGGTGATTTCGATGTATTCAGGTTCGGGGAGGGCGGAAACGGCCGTTTCTGCCACCACGGCCGCTGCTGCCACCGGAGCCGCCACCTCTGCGACTGCCTCAGCCACCGGAGCCGCATCCAGAGTAATCCCGGCCGCTTTTAACGCCTTTTGATAGGCTGATTTACGTTTCGAGTTTTCAATACGTGCCTTCCGCACTTCTTCCGGCGACATGTTATCGGTGATATTGATATATTCCGGTTCGGGTAAAGCTGCTGCTGCTGCAACAGGTTGGGCAATTGGGGCAACAACTGGGGCGGCGGCGGTGACAACTGTTTCCACCACACCGGCCGTTTCGCCTGCTGCTTTTGCGGTTTTGTGAGCGGCCGATTTGGCTTTGGCATTGGCGATAATGGCTTTTCGTTTTTCTTCGGGGGACATGTTATCGGTGAGAGGAATGAGGGTGTAATCACTACCCGCCACCAATGTTTTCTTGGCGACCGGGGCCGCCACTGTTTTGACGGCCGCTACAGGGGCCGCCACCGGTACACCCCCTGCCGGGATGCCACTTTTGGCCCCATCCCAGCCGTGATAGGCAGCAATTTTAACGGCCGTTTGTGCGTCCTGGTTCAACCCTTTACTGGCAGTTTTGAGGTCAGATTGCCCGGCCCGACCAATTCGCATATTTGCCCCGCGTGGTGTGGCGGCCGCTTGTTTGGCAGCCGTGAGGCGGGCTTCTTTCATCTGTGCTTCGGGATCGGCCTGGACTTTAATCCGGTGCCCAAAAGTCACATTGGGGTTATACCCCTTGTCTTTATTTTCTACGGCACTCTTGGATTGTGTAACGGCCGAATCCAGCCCCACAAACACCTTTCCCATCACCAAAGCCAGCAAAATGGGCAACATGACTACTACCACACCAACCACAAATACTAACATAGTGTCATCCCTCGAAGTTCAACGCGGTATTTTGCATTTCGACAATCCATAAACAAAAGTTGGGTCTTTCGGATTTTGTGGGGTTTGCCGTGAAACGTAAAATGTGAAACGTGAAATTTCTCTGGTCACGTTTTACGTTTCATTGGTTGTCAACCTCCTGAGTTCCCAAAGAACCGTTGTCACGGGTAGCAGATTATACCGTTTGTGCGTAAATTCTCAAATGCTGTTTTTTGGCTTGACGCAGCAGGTAACTTCTGTCAAAATCACGCCTATCATACCTGCAAACATCCCAACCCACTGCCCTGTGTTTACAACAGGCAAAAAAATAGCCCGACCATTGCCAGGCTATTAATGCCGAAGGTGGGATTTGAACCCACATGAGAGTAATCCCACTACGCCCTGAACGTAGCGCGTCTGCCAGTTTCGCCACTTCGGCTTGAACTGTGCGGCATTGTACCAATTCATTCTTAATTGTCAACCAATCGAGGCGGCAAGCCTGATTTATATACTCACAGAGGGCATAAACTGACATTTTTATTGTGAGATTG
>CAZPEJ010000381.1:0-5371 GCA_964585465.1 uncultured Ardenticatenaceae bacterium | reverse complement strand
AACTGTTTTTAGCTTTTGAAAAGCACTCCCTAAAAAGATTTGTCAGTCAATCAGGTATGGCTAAAATACACCTTGTAACGGTTCGGCTCTCTAGGATTTAACTGCAAAGGACGCAAAGAACACAAAGGTTTTCCCTTTTCTTTGCGCCCTTTGCACCTTTGCGGTGAATCATTACTACGCCTTTGATTGATATTCCTGAAAAAAATCACCTGTGAACAATGACATTCGCCACCACAGAGCCAGCAATGAATCATCTACACTACACAGTAACAGAGCAGATTCACTCTGTCAGACAATTCAGGTAACTGCTCAGACATGCGGTGTTTCACCCCAGTTATTCAGTTCAAAACATCGTATGTCCTCAAAAGGCAGTATGGTTAACAAGGAGGCATTTATGCTAACTGTAAACGATTTAATGACTGTAAAACCCACTGTAGTAACCCCAGATACCTCCTTGCGACAGGTGATTGGTGTTATGAAACGTGAAGGATGCCGCCAATTGCCGGTAGTAGATAGTGGCAAGCTTATCGGTATTATTACGGATCGGGATATTCGTTTGATTGTCAACTCCCCTATGTTGCATCACGAACGACAAGACGATGACCGGGTGTTAAATGAAGTAACGGCCGAAAGTTGTATGACCGCCAACCCCATCACCGTTACCCCCGACACCCCGGCTTATCGGGCGGCTGAGATGTTGAGTATCTATAAATTTGGCGCGTTACCAGTTGTGGAAAAAGGAGGCACACTCATCGGTATCATTACCGTTACTGATTTTTTAGACCATATTGTCGTCAGCCACACGAACGAACCGCCACGCAAAATAACCCCCGAACCACTGTGGGATACGGTGGAACAGTAAGAAGGGAATAGTGAACAGTGGGCAGGGAACAGTGAACAGTGAACAGTGGGCAGTGGACAGGGGATAGGGGATAGGGGGCTGTTTATGAACTGGCTAACGAATGGGGAGGGTGAGGGAGAGGGTGGTGCCGTGCCCAACAGAGGAGTGCAGGTGAAAGGAGCCTCCTAACTCTTCTGCCCGCGCTCGCATGTTGGAAAGGCCATGCCCAACGTGGGTTTGTTTGGTCATATTAAACCCGCGACCATTATCGGTGATGGTGAGCAAAACGGCCGAACTGGTGGTTTTGAGACGGATATGTACCTCTTTGGCGCGTGCATGACGCGCCACATTGGCTAATGCCTCTTGAGTTGTCAGAAAAATCGTGCGGGCTACCGTAGGCAACATACCTTCCATCACATTTTTAGGAATCTCCAGTTGCACAGCCACCATCGTATTGGCTTGAAACTCGCGTACTAAACGAGCTATGCCTTCATTTAAGTTCCCCTGAAAACGGTGCGGGCGCAAATCTAAGATGAAGTTACGAATATCCCGGATCGTGTCATTTAGCCCTTGAATGGACACTTCCAGTAAATGGTCAGCTTCGGCCGGGTTATCAGCCATGGCCAGACGAGTAGACTCCAAAGTCAACCCTACGGCGTAAATAGATTGAATCACCCCATCGTGTAAATCCATCCCAATACGGGTGCGCTCTTCAATGATGGCTAAACGGCCGATCTGTTCATACAACCGCGCATTTTGAATCGCAATTGCCGCATGGGCGGCCAACATTTCCACAATCTCCTGGTCATCAGCGGTAAAATCGGTAGTGCCTGCTTTGTTGGTCAGGTAAAGATTCCCCAAAGATTCCTCACCCGCCAAAATAGGCACACCCAAAAAGCTCCACATCGGGGTATGGCCTGGCGGAAACCCCACCGACATGGTGTAATCGGCGATATTGGAAATACGAATCGGCCGTTTATCCCGAATCAAAGCCCCCAACAGCCCCAACCCTTTAGGGACGTGAGGAATCCGCGCTGCTTCCTCCCGGCTCAACCCACTATACACAAACGTCTCAAAAAAGCCCTGAGCATTTGGCACCCCCAGCGCGGCATATTGCGCCCCAATCAACTCCCGCGCCGAATCCACAATCTGCTGAAGCACCTTATCCAAGGCCACTTCGCCAGAGATCGCCAACGCAGCCTGGTGCAAAGCCGCCAGCTGCCGACTGCGAATCTCTATCTTTTCTTCATGAGACAACATAGGTAGGTAAAATCAATCCATGGGTGCCGGGCAATACATCCCCGACAATCCCCCGATGAACACAGCATTCTGCGTACTGATTACTGCGTATTTGTGTCCTGAGCCATTGCTCATTGGGTTTACAAATAATCCTTCAAATGGTGCTGAATCGCGTAGGCGGCTGCTTCGGCCCGGTTAGAAACCCCCAGCTTGGACAAAACGCTGCTCACATAGTTCCGCACCGTTCCTTCGCTCAAAAACAGGGCCGCCGCAATCTCCCGATTCGTCTTCCCCTCTGCAATAGCCGACAAAACCTGCTTCTCTTGGGTGGTTAGCTCGCTAAAGGCGGTAGATTCTTCTTTTTGAATCGCTCGCCGCAGTTCTGTGAACACCCGTTGGGTCAGCGACGAATCCAACATCGCCTCCCCCCTGGAAGCCGCTTCAATGGCTCGCAACACATCCTGGCTCCCCACCTGCTTCAACACATACCCCACCGCCCCGGCGCGAATAGCGGCAAATAACATCTCATCTTCAGCGTAAGAAGTGAGCATAATCACCTTTGTTGCTGGCAACTCCGCCATAATTTGCTCACACGCCTGAATCCCACTGCCACCCGCCAGGCGAATATCCATCAATACCAGGTCTGGTTTGTGGGCCAAAGCCTTTTGCACCGCGTCATGCTCTGTCGCTGCTTCGGCTACCACCTCAAAACCAGCATGTCGTTCTATCAGGCTTTTCAGGCCCAATCGTACCACTTCGTGATCATCCACCAGCAAAATTCGTAAATGGGTCATGCCGTCAAGTATAGCTTTTCCTTTTTTTTAAGCCAATCACTATTATTCAGCCTGAAGTTATGCGCTGTTTTAAGCGGTCATCTTCATAATAAACCGCAGGTCGAACTGTTACCCATCTGACCAGTTGCCCCAATCATGGGCAAGCCACCCTGAAAAGGGATACAATACCCTATGATTCACGTTTGGGAGTTGCTGTATGAATAAATTACCTGTTTTGTCTGCCGAAGAGATTTTGGCAATTGCCTATGGTTATCACGGCGACCCATTTGCCGTGTTAGGCCCCCATGCGTATGAGGAGGGGGTGGTGATTCGCACATTGCACCCCCCCGCTCGTTCGATTGAGGTTTTATTGCCCGATGGGGGTGTGGTTGCCATGAATCGGCTGCATGAAGCGGGTTTGTTTGAAGCTGTCCTGCCTGGGCAATCTTACCCGCTTTCGTATCAGTTGCGTCTGGTAGCCCACTATGGCGACGAAAGTGTCCTGGCTGATCCCTATGCGTTCCCTTCGGCTTTGTCCCAATTTGATGAACATTTGCTGGCGGAGGGAACACACCAGCGTATGTATGAACGGATGGGGGCGCACTTGATGGAGATAAACGGCCGTTCCGGGGTCTTTTTTGCGGTTTGGGCCCCCAACGCCTTGCGGGTCAGCGTGGTAGGCGACTTTAACAACTGGGATGGCCGCCGTCACCCCATGCGTTTCCATCACGATAGCGGCATCTGGGAGTTATTTATTCCGGGTCTGAGGGAAGGCGTTTTGTACAAATACCAGGTCAAAGGGCAATACCGCGATTATACCGTTGCCAAAACCGACCCGGTTGGATTTCGTAACGAAATGCGCCCCAACACCGCCTCCATCGTGTATAACCTGAACAAATACACCTGGAACGACCAGGAATGGGTAAAAAATCGGCCGCAATACAACAACCTCAACGCCCCCATCAGCATTTACGAAGTGCATCTGGGTTCCTGGCGGCGCAAAAACGGCTGGCAGTGGCTCACTTACCATGATTTAACCCAAGCGTTAATCCCCTATGTCAAAGAGATGGGATACACCCACATTGAACTGCTGCCCATCACCGAACACCCATATGACGGCTCCTGGGGGTATCAGGTGACGGGTTATTTTGCCCCTACCAGCCGTTTTGGCACACCCGATGAGTTTATGGCTTTTGTAGATGCGTGTCATCAGGAGGGGATTGGGGTGATTTTGGATTGGGTGCCAGCCCATTTTCCCCGCGACCAACACGGCCTGGCTCTTTTTGATGGCACCCATTTGTATGAACATGAAGACCCGCGCCGGGGGACGCAGCCCGATTGGGGGACGTTGGTGTTTAATTACGGCCGTAACGAAGTTGTCCAGTTCCTCATCAGCAACGCCCTATTCTGGATAGACAAATACCACCTGGACGGTTTGCGGGTAGACGCAGTTGCCTCCATGCTTTACCTCGACTTCTCCCGCGAACATGGACAATGGCTACCCAATCGCCTGGGTGGGCGAGAAAACCTGGAAGCCATCGAGTTTCTCCGCCGATTCAACGAAGCCATTCACCAAAATTTTCCTGGTACTTTGACCATCGCCGAAGAATCAACCGCCTGGCCCGGTGTCACACGGGCCGTCAGCGAAGGGGGATTAGGCTTCGACTTGAAGTGGAATATGGGCTGGATGCACGACAGCTTGAAATACTTTAAGAACGACCCGGTGTACCGTTCCTTCCATCACGGGGTACTCACCTTCTCCCTGCTCTACGCCTTTAGCGAAAAGTATATGTTGCCTTTCTCCCACGACGAAGTGGTTCACCTGAAAAAGAGCATGTTAGACAAAATGCCTGGGGATTTGTGGCAAAAGTACGCCAATTTGCGCCTGCTTTATGGGTATCAATGGGCGCACCCCGGTAAAAAGTTGCTCTTTATGGGTGGGGAGTTTGGGCAGTGGCGGGAGTGGAGCGAGGAGCGCGGCCTGGATTGGGGGTTGTTGGAGGATGAAAAACATCACGGCTTACATGATTTTGTGCAGGCGTTAAACCATTTTTACCAGGAAAACCCCTCTTTTTATGAAGATGATAACTCCTGGGAGGGGTTTCAATGGGTAGATTTGCACGATGCCCAACACAGTATCCTGGCATTTGCCCGTATTGCCCCAAAAAACGGAGATTTGACGCTGGTGGTATGTAATTTTACACCGGTGGTGCGGCAAGAGTACCGGCTGGCGGTGGCAAAACCAGGGAAGTATGTGGAGGTATTGAATAGTGATTCGGCCGTTTTTGGCGGCAGCAACGTGGTGAATGAAGGGGAGTTTGAAACCAATCCCACCCCCTGGTATGGTCAACCCTACTCCATCCAGTTGACCCTACCCCCACTAGGAATCATCTTTATCAAACCCAAAGCGGAAAAAACGGCCGAATCCGCCCCATCTCAAAAACGCCGCAAAAAAACAAAATGAAATAATGACTCTCCCGAAAAAAGGTCAAGTCGTTCAAAAAAGCGGCATTATTTG
>CAZPEJ010000380.1:0-5372 GCA_964585465.1 uncultured Ardenticatenaceae bacterium | reverse complement strand
CCCCCACTACTTCCACACCTCAAAAGCCATTTGTTGCACTTTTTGTTTCTGCTGCCCCCGGGCCTGGAGCAACAGCCGCCGCCCTTCGGCCGTTCGGGTGAAAATCAATCGCCCACCCCCTACATAATAGCTCCATGCCCTTGACAGTTTGGTGGCTCGCTCCTTACGCGAAGCAAATACATCTGGCACCCGGTGGTAAACCCGTGTGGCCTCTTGCCCCTTTAGGATTGCCCGCATTCCCAACCAAATCGCCCGGAACACAGGATTTCGCAACGAACTACTATCTCGTTCAATGAGATAACGCGCATCCCCAATTGGCCCCAAAATCTCCCGAAAAGCCAGGGCAAAAGTTTGGGCATCGGCCGTTGTCGCAGATTCCAGAAATAGTTGATACCCTTCAGTTTCTGCGGGCACAATCTGGATGTCGGACTGTTTCACATCCTGGCTAATCAACCCGGTCTCCTTCAGCGCCAGCCACAAGGTGTAAGCTATATCAGACAAAATGTCATCAACCGGCATTTGCAAAAAGGCTCGCCGGAAAATTCGGCCGATACTCACCAGGTTAAATAAAACCGCAGCTAATACCCCCAGCCCAATCACAGCTACCACCCCCAGGCGAAAAGAAAGACCAGACAGTTCAGCCTGTGCCAAAATCTGCCCGCCCCCCTGCCAGGCAAAAAGAGCCACCAATATCACGCTCACCAACAATCGGCCGATCATGGCCCATAAAGAGGTTTGAATGTGGTAGACGGTCAAAAATTGAATATCTTGCGCCCTCACCTGAACACTGCTGTGGGTATTGTTGTGGTAAGGTTTGCCAATTTGCCACAAGTCATACACCCTATCTCGTTGGGGAATGGCGGCCATCATTTGTTGGGTATAACGCGAGAATGAGAGCTGGGAAAACGGCCGTGTTGCCAATTCCTCAGCCAGATCTAAATCCACATGTGCCACACCTCGAATAATCTGCCCATGATAGGGGGAAAGCAGAGAACGAATAACAATGCCCCAGGTGTGAGCATGGCGGGCTGTGAAGCGGCGCAAATCGTTATCCCCCTTGTCAAATTGAGTCGTCACACACACCACATCCCAGTTATGCGCCACTTTGCGCGACCAGGCCGGGTCAAGGCGAATGGTACGACCGCGAATTTGTTGCACACTGGTGCTGGTAGTCACCGAAGTCAAATCCACCAACGTATTCAAGCTAAGAGCATCCCACCCTTCCCCAAAAATGCCGCGTGTGCCCACCAGGCATTGTGTCACCCCCTGCTCAAACAGACTGGTCAACAAAGCCACATAAGAGCGTGCGCCCCAATCTCGGCCGTTTCCCACCAGTTGCACAATTTTTCCATCCTCAGCGGGTTGCCATTCCCAGGTAAACACCCTGTTTTTTGCCTTCTGCCACTGCTCAATCCCCACATCTAATCGGGCACGATTGGCTGCATTTGCCAATACCACCTGGCCTGTCACCAACACTGGATCGAGCAAATTGGTAACGGGATCATTTACCAACTGGCGGAACACTCGTACCGCACTGCCCGCGTCGGGGTCTAACACCGCTTTCAAACGGCGGCTGCTAGCACTCATGCGTTCAAAATCGGTAATCACTACTGCCCGCAACTTTTTTTGCAAATGGGCCGCTTCCGCTTTCAAGATATTCACCGTTGCCTGATCTTTGGACTCAGAAAGAGCCAAAATCAAATCACCAGGGGAGCGTTGATGGTTAATACCTCGTTCGCTAATGGTAATGCCAAAGTTCAACAACACATCTCGTAACTGGCGAAACAGGGTTTGGTCTGCCTCATCCGGGCTAATTTTTAACACTCGCAGCCCAAAAGTTTCCAACAGCGTCAGCCAATCATCCACCTCCAGGGGTTGCAGCATTTCTTCCAGAAGGACAGCATCATCTGGTAACGGCCGTTCCTGGGTTAAGGCATATTTCACAGCCGCGATACACAGGGGGGTTTCGCGGTTAAAAAAGGTTTCAAAGGGTTCTGCGCCCTGAGCCAGCAACTGTTCAATCCAGGTCTGGAAAGAAGAAGTGGTGGCAATGGTGGAAACGGCCGTTTCAAAATGGG
Source organism: uncultured Ardenticatenaceae bacterium (assembly GCA_964585465.1). Classification (GTDB taxonomy): domain Bacteria; phylum Chloroflexota; class Anaerolineae; order Promineifilales; family Promineifilaceae; genus CAZPEJ01. The sequence goes on along the minus strand of CAZPEJ010000380.1, from coordinate 3,294 downwards.
TTTGAATTTGGGTTAAATAATCTGCCTCGCGCGGGGAAGGTTCACAAAAATAGACCAGATCACGGTAAGGCGCCAGGTTGCCCTCTTTCACCACCGCCGGTGTAGGCACTTCAAAATCCACCTCCCCTAACAAAGCGTGGTAATTTTCATACTCCGTTTCATTAGCCGGATCAGGCAAAGTCGCCGTCAGCCCCACCACTTGCACATTCGGTAACTCTCGAATCAACTCCTGCAGGATAAACGCCCAATAATCCAGTAAATGGTGACACTCATCCAAAACCACCGTTCCCGTGCCCATTGCCACAATCCGGTCAATCAGGTTTTGTGCATTGGGGTGAAGAAATTGACGGCCGTCAAACGCCTTCTGCCTCAAAAAATTCCGTTTAACTCGCTGATACCGTTTAGAAATCTCATTGCGGGCTGCTTTAGGGTTACTTTGTTGTAACGTCGTAATACGGCGGTGTGCTTCCTCGTGGTTGTTGACCTGCCCACTTGTTACTAAATCTTCAACCCATTTTTCCACCGCAATTCGTTCCACAAACGCCAGGTTCTCCCCCGGTGTGGAAAGCACCTGATAAGTCAAGATGGTAACATCTGCCAGGCGTGTAGCATCCGTGCTGGTATGCTGCGCCAGCCAGGTAACATCCTGAGTAAACAGACCAATCTTTTCTTGCCACTGCTGCTGAATCGTTGTGGTGGGGGTAAAAACAACGGCCGGGCGGCCAAACTGACGAATCATCTCCAACCCCACAATCGTTTTGCCTGCTCCTGGCGGAGCCACAATGTGAAAGGGAGCTTCCGATTTAGCCCTTTGCCCCACCAGTTGCAACACCATTTGTTGATAAGTGCGGAACGGCCGTTGAAATTGCCAGTTTGTAAACAGAGGAAAAGAGGAGTTGGGTTGTTTCATATGCCTCAATAGTACGCTAATCCCCGTTTCCCACCAAAATCCCCCAAACTTCCTAAAAACATTATGTCACAACAAACCAAAACCAGGTATAATAGGTTTAGTCAACATAAATCCATTTGAAGGAGGGTTAGAAATGTCCCCAAAATTAGCTATTACCTTTTTACTGGCGTTCCTGTTTTTGTTCGCTACTCAAGCCGTCCATGCCCAACAACCCCGTCCCACCCCCACAAACGTGCCATCAACCACTCCCACCACCACAGCTGCCACTTCTCCTGCCCAAGAAAGTGGAGGAGGCAGCATTCGTGGGTCAGTTTATGAAGACACAAATGGGGATGGCAAATGTGGCCCGGCCAGTTTAGACAGTGGCGGAGCCGTCTCTGGCGTAACTATCGAATTTGTCAGCAGCGATGCCAAAACGATCCTAAACCTTCAAACAGGGAGTAATGGCAGTTATGGGTTGGTAGCAGCTGGTTATAGTTATTGGGGGGTAACCGTAAAACCATCAAATGCCTGGATTGTTACTTCGCAACAAACCATCTATGTTCCCATCTTTGAAGACAGTTTGGTCGCCACCGACATCAATTTTTGTGTCCAAAAAGCCACCACAGCCAAAGTCGTGCTTCCCGCCTCAGGCGCACCTGCAAACACTGTTCTGTTGGCAGTGGCTATTGTAGGAGCTATTTTGACCGCAGTTGGAGCGGCCGTTTACATGGGCAACCGTAATTCACAGCGTGGGGTTAATCGCTGAGGGTCGGTTAAAACGGGATAAATTAAACAAGTGGAACACGCCCCAGCCCAGGCTGACAACCAATCCAAACACACCAACAACGGCCGAAACTTGAAACACATCTAACATCAATGTGTCTTGAAACAATCCAGCTGTATAAGTCGAAACAGATTGTGTCAGTGTCAACAAAGCAAATTCAAAAGCAAATACCCGGCCACGAAACTGGTCGGGTATTAACATTTGTAACAGAGCCGCAGAAAACACCCACAACACCCCCGACCCCACAGTCCGAACAAAAGTGGCAACCAACAGCAAAAACAAATTGGGAACTTCGGCCAGCATCCAAATACCCCCCGCCATCAAGAAAAAACCGGCCGTAATGCCAACCATCAAACGTTGCGGCCGATCCCCCAACAAACGCCTTAACACCAATGGGCCTAATCCCGTCCCCAAACCACTTAAGACATAAATTAACCCCAATGTGGCAGCTCCACCATTTTCAATATGCAACACCTGGGTAAAACGATTAGGGATCAGTGGGAAATGTTTTTCTGCGAAGGTAATTTCCACTACATTAATAGCTCCCCAAACCAGAGAACCTGCTGCCTTTGCCACACTAACCCCCAAAATAAAGGGTGAACGTTGTAAATAACGAAAACCCTCTACAAAACCCAACCATCCAGCAGTTTCGGCCGTTACAGTTTGGGACTGTCCACTGATTTGCATCAAACTAATAAACAACGCAGAAACCAGAAAGGTGACAGCATCCACCACAAAGGCCGTATCAGACCCAGCAACGGCCGTCACCACACCACCCAAAAACGCCCCAAAAGCCAACATTGTGCTCCATGTCAACCCATCCAAAGCATTCGCCGCCACCAAATCTTCAACTGGCACAATGTTCGCAATAACGGCCGAACGGGCAGGTGTAAACAATGCACTCAATACAAACTGCACCACCGTCAACACATACAACAACCACAACTGCTCCGAAGACCGGATCAGCAAAAAGGCAGCCACCGTTACCGCCCGCAACACGTCTGTGACAACCATCAACGTTTTTCGGTTGTACCGATCTGCCAAAACACCAGCTAAGGGGCTAAAAAGAAAAAGAGGTAAATAACGCGCCAGAACCAGGTAACTAATTGCAATCCCACTATCACTTAAACGGGTAATCAATTCGGCCGATGCCAGTAAATTAAACCAATCCCCCAACTGAGAAACCACACTACCCAGCCACAAAAAACGGTAATTCCTATTTCGTTGGAGCAGCCCAAAATACTCACTCATCAGGGATCACAAACAACAGGCAAAAAAAAAGCCTCTTGGCAATGACCTACTCTCCCAGGAAGTCGCCCTCCAAGTACCATCGGTGCTGACGAGCTTAACTGCCGGGTTCGGGATGGGACCGGGTGTGCCCTCGTCGCTCAAATCACCAAGAGACTCTTCTTAATAAACGAGCTTTAACTCGTAATATACCTGACAACAGAATAAATTAGTCACAAAGTCCAGAAAACATCAGAACACCGAATTCTCCGTACCATATGCATAGTAAGCCCTCGACCATTAGTACGGCTTAGCTAAGAACATTACTGCTCTTACACCTGCCGCCTATCAAGCTAGTAGTCTTCTAGCGGTCTTACTCCATACGGATGAG
>CAZPEJ010000379.1:0-5400 GCA_964585465.1 uncultured Ardenticatenaceae bacterium | reverse complement strand
TTAAGCCAGTTGCACAGTAAGCGGTTGGGGCTGTTAAATGTGCCCGGGGCGGTGCGGCAACACCCGGTGCCCCAATCTGTGAGACCTGTGGGTGGGTCGCACCGACCCATGATCTATCACTCGCAGCAACGACTAGAAAACGGCCGTTTCCTGGACTCCACTGACCCCCGTTATTGGGAAGAAAACAGCGTAAAACCATTTTGGTTGTAGGGGAGCGGAGGTGCAACCATGTTGGATAAGATTGAACTGTTTGTGAGCGAACAAGACGAGCGAGTCATCCAAAAGTTGGTTGTGAATTTGGAACACCCTGGCACATTGTTGGCAGATTTTCAGACGCTGTTGGAGTATGTGATGGTGAACGAACCTGAATTAACAGCTTCCCACCTGCTGCCTATGAAGATGTTGCAACCGTTGAATGATGCCCTCAAACGGCCGTTATTGCATGGCCTAAAACGGCCGTCTCATAAATCGTTTCCCAATGTTGCCGGGCTTTACTTGCTCCTTCGCGCTTCTGGCCTGGCAGTTATCACTGCAAGCGGGCGGAAACACAGATTAACCATTAACCAGTTTGTACTGGATTCCTGGCAAACGCTTACCCCCCTGGAACAGTACCTAACCTTGTTGGAAAGCTGGTTGGCGCGAGGATCAGTGGATCTTTTAGGGGAGGATGGTCATTGGTTTAGGGGGGGGCAGCACCCGCTAACTGGCTGGAAATACCTGTTTGCTTTTATCATTAATAATCCACCATCTGATCCCAAAGAGCTAACATCGAATATCAAGTATACATCTGGGTTTTATAATTTGGCCTTGTTGGAGTTTTTTGGTTTTGTGACTGTTCAGTACGCCTCCCCTGTGCCTGGGGAGGGTTTGCAAGTAGGAGCTGTTAAAGGTACTCCGTTAGGCTGGGCAATGCTTGATCTTTTTTCCGATTTATTACGGAAACATGATAATCTGTTTGACATAATAAGTAAACCACCGGAATCGAGACCTGGAGACTTAAAACCCTACTTGCAACCCTATTTTCCATCCTGGCAAAACACCCTGGAATGGCTGCCAGACATTTTTCAGCCAGGTATCTACATTTTTAAGGTGATAGTTTGGGGCAAAATTTGGCGGCGTATTGCCATTGCGGCTGATGATATGTTGGAGAGTTTGGCACAAGCTATTCTTCGGGCTTATCAGTTTGATGACGATCATTTGTATCGTTTTATTTACCCCAATCGGTTGGGGCTGAAACAACAGGTGAACCACCCTTTTATGGAAGAAGGCCTATTTACGACCGAATTCCAAATTGGTGATTTGTCACTGCCTATTGGTGGTGTAATGATATTTCACTATGACTTTGGTGATAACTGGGAGTTTGAGGTGGTGTTGGAGCAAATTGAACCGGCCCCGACAGGTAAACGGGTGAAACCGAAACTTTTGGAGAAGGAAGGGAAATCGCCACCACAATATAGGGGATGGTAAAACGGCCGATTTTTTTCACTCACTATCTTTGCAGATTTTGAATGGAACGCGGATTTCGCAAGTTTGGCGGGTCAAAGACAATCAATCGTTTTGACTTGTTGCCTCGGCTTTTTAGCAAAATTTATATTGCAGAGGCAGTCTACAACTCACAATTTGACGAAAGGGGGGAGGGGTGGAAAACGGCCGAATCCACAAAAACACAACTTTTCGGTTACACTATACGCCAGATTCATAAAAAGGAAGGATTGATCTAATGACCACAGTTGTTCTTTCCCCCTCCGAGCCAATAGAGAACGCACCCATCCAGCTTAATTTGCATGTAGTGACAACACTGCAAGTAGGAACGGATAAAGTTGAACATCTAACCAATGAATTTGTTTCCCAATTCCCTTTTTTGCTGACTGCCAAGAAACCCGAATTAACTATTTATCAAGAACAAGTTATATGGCGTGTACCGCTTACCATTGCTCTGCTAGAACAAGATGATGTGGTGCAAGTAGGTGAACTTGAAATAGATGCTTATACAGGTCATATCCTCAATGGAGCCGTTGAACACTCTCGTATCGTTCATGTTGTTTCTATATTGTCAAAAAGTAAACTGGATGTGGACAATAAACATGAAAAAGTAACAAAATCAACCACTTACCCATTTCCCCAACCTGCTTTTCATTATTTAGCAGAAATAGCCGAAGATTTGGATATTGATGATTTAGCTGAAAACCATGATCACTATCTGTATGGAGTAGAAAAGCAGTGAAAGAAGTTATTTTTGTTGATACCAGTTATATCCTGGCATTGGTTAATAAAGCTGACAAATATCACATCCTGGCAAAAGAGGTATCCACACAAATACAACCCCCATTTTTGACGACAGAAGCAGTTTTAATAGAGGTTGGCAACGCGTTAGCTAAACCATCTATGCGTTTATTGGGAATACAAACCTTACAGCGATTACGGCAAGATACAAATTTGGAAGTGGTTTCAGTGGCGCACGAGATTTTTGAGCGTGCCATCAGGTTGTATCAATCACGGATGGATAAAGAATGGGGATTAACGGATTGTATTTCATTTGTCGTGATGCAAGAGCATCATTTACAAATGGCTTTAACGGCCGATCACCATTTTGAACAGGCGGGTTTTGTGCGGTTGATGCAGGTTGGATCGTCTTGAGGTGAAATATGTTAAATGAAGTGACCCTTGAAATTCGGGTTCCAAAGCTGCTTCTTCAATTGGGCATCCCCTAAATTATCGGAAAGGGAAAACTGTTATATGCCATACGTCTTCTAGAACCAGTGGAATTCTTGATGGATAGTCCTTTACATATTTCTTTTCAGCAGACTGGTGCTGATTAAAAACAAGTATTGTTTAGCTACTATAAAGAGGAAGAGATGAAAACACAAGCCAGATTAGTCATTATCGGGGCGGGGATTGTGGGGGTGAGTGCGGCTTACCATTTAACCAGACTGGGTTGGCGCGATATAGTGGTGTTGGATCAGGGGCCACTGTTTGAGACAGGTGGTTCCACCTCCCACGCCCCTGGCCTGGTTTTCCAGACCAATGGCTCTAAAATGATGTGCCAGTTTGCCCAATACACCGTCAACCTGCTCAGTGGTCTTAGCCTGGACGACCAGCCTGCCTGGTACCCGGTGGGCGGGGTGGAAGTGGCCTATACCCCGGCGCGAATGCACGACCTGAAGCGTAAACAAGGCATTGCGACCGCTTACAATCTGGAAACACACCTCATCACCCCGGCCGAAGTCAAACAACTCATTCCCATTCTGGACGAAAAACGTATTTATGGTGGTTACTACGTGCCAACCGATGGGGATACCAAAGCCATACGGGCAGTGCGGGCTATGGCACAGCTGACGCAACGGGAAGGGAATGTTGAATTTTGTGGGCAGACCCAGGTGACAGATTTTGAGGTGAAACATGGGCAGATAACGGCCGTTCTCTATAAAAATAGTAACAATGAAAACGGCCGAATCGCCACCGAAACCGTCCTCCTGGCAACCAACATCTGGGGACCCGTCCTGGCCGCCAAACTGGGACATACCATCCCCCTCATGGCGGTTGAACACCAATACCTCATCAGCGATCCCCTGCCCGAACTGGCTGGCGAAACCCGCGAAATCGTCCACCCCATCCTGCGCCACCAGGACAAAGCCATGTACTTCCGCCAACACGCCGACAAATATGGCATTGGCTCTTATTACCACGAACCGCTGGTGGTCTCGCCCTGGGAATTGGGGCTGGAAGCCAAACGGCCGTTTACCCCCCACCACTTCCCCGATGCCCAGGCTGCCACCGACGACCTGTTACCTGCCCTGAAAGGCAAAAACTACCCCACCAAATTTAACGGCATGTTCGCCTTCACCACCGACGGCTACCCGGTGATGGGGCAATCTCTCACCGTCAAAGGGTTTTGGACAGCCCTGGGCGTATGGGTGACACACTCCGGCGGCGTAGGTAAAACCATCGCCGAATGGATGACACATGGCACCACCGAACTAGACGTGCGCGAAGCCGACCTCAACCGTTTCCACGCCCACAACTTCAGCCGCGCCTACATCCAGGCCCGTTGCGCCCAACAATACCGCGAGGTGTACGACATCATTCACCCCTCGCAACAGATGGAACAGCCCCGCCCCATTCGCCTTAGTCCCGTTCATGCCCGGTTGGAGAGCCAACAAGCGGTCTTTTTTGAAGGGGCAGGCTGGGAACGGCCGCAATGGTTCCAGGCCAATCATCACCTGTTAGAAAAGTATGCCAACCAGATACCCTTGCGCCATGCCTGGGAAGCCCGCTACTGGTCGCCCATTCAAGGGGCCGAACACCTGGCAACCCGCGAAAATGTGGCCCTATTTGATTTGAGCGCGTTTACCAAAATAGAAATCAGCGGCCCCGGCGCATTACCATTCCTCGATTACCTGGCCGCTAACAAAATTGACCAACCTGTTGGCAAGGTGGTGTACACCGCCCTGCTGGACAAAAAAGGTGGCATCATGGCCGACCTCACCATCACCCGTCTGGCGCAAGATCGTTTTTGGGTGCTGACGGGCGGCGGCGTGGGGATGCACGACCTGGCCTGGATTAAACAAAATGCCCCCACAGATGGTTCTGTTCACATCCGCGACATCACTTCCAACTATTACGCCGTCGGTTTGTGGGGGCCAAATGCCCGCGCCGTATTACAAACCGTGTGCCAGGAAGATGTCTCTAATGAAGCGTTCTCCTACTTCACCGCCCAACCCATCACCATCGAAACCATCCCTGCCTACGCCTTGCGTGTCTCCTATGCGGGTGAACTGGGCTGGGAAATTTACTGCCACACCGAATACGCTTTGCGCCTGTGGGATGTGTTATGGGCAGCAGGCCAGCCACACAGTTTGATTGCGGCGGGCGGCGGGGCGTTTGATTCGTTACGCCTGGAAAAAGGGTATCGCCTGTGGGGTGCGGACATTCACACCGAGTACAATCCGTATGAGGCTGGTTTGGGGTGGGCAGTACGATTGAACAAGGGGGAGTTTTTGGGGCGTGAGGCGTTGCTGCGATTGAAGGAACAGGGAATCGGCCGTAAACTGTGTTGCCTCACCCTGGATAACCCCGATGCCGTTATTCTGGGCAAAGAGCCTATTTTGCACGGCAACCGTACCCTGGGTTATGTCACCAGCACCAACTACGGCTATAGCGTGGGCAAACACATCCTTTATAGCTACCTGCCCATTGAGTACGGCCAGCCAGGGACACAAGTAGAAGTACAATACTTTGGTAAACGGTTAAAAGTCACCGTGACAAGTGAGCCGATGTATGATTCCCAAATGAGCAAATTAAAGGCATGAAAAAGCGCAAGCTGTTACAAAAAATTTTAGCCAGTTCAAAAAATGTCTCGTTTCACGAATTTGTAACATTGGTTGAAGCCTTTGGATTTCG
>CAZPEJ010000378.1:0-5404 GCA_964585465.1 uncultured Ardenticatenaceae bacterium | reverse complement strand
AGTATCTATTCAGGTGCCATTTGAAACACAGAGAAAACAGAAAATATCGATTTTTGGGGAACTCAGGGGGTTCAACCAATGAAACGTGAAACGCGAAACGTGGAACGTGGAACGTGAAATTTCTCTGGTCACGTTTTACGTTTCACAGCAAACCTCACAAAATCCGAAAGACCCAAAATATCTTGACTTTTCCTTCTCTGCCTGCCCTCTGTGAAACGCTGTCCCTGTATCGTTACAAAACAAAAAGACCTGACAGAAATTAACCTGTCAGGTCTGGGCGGTGCGGGGCACCGGGTGGATTTAATAGGCCATCAAATTTTAACGTGATAGGCCATTCAATAACGCACTGACCCCAAAAACGATGAGGATGGAGGGCCAAATCAGGCCCCAATCTAGTTCGAGCAAAAAGGCAACTGCTACCAGAGTAAAAACGCAACCAGCCGTGAAAGAGCTACGCACTGAATTGGAAAAACGGCCGTTGTGCTGCCACTGCTGCCAGGCATGACCAAAATTAGCCACTGCCGGAATCAAAATAAACAACGCCCACCAGTTTTCCAATGTCCATCCGGTGGTTGTGGTGAAAAAAAAGATCGTCCCCAACAAAATCAAAATGACCCCTGGAAACCATGAGCCACTTGCCGGGGTATTACACGGCTCTTTTTCATCCAGAAATGATGCTTTTTCTGCTTCTTTTAAGCTGGAAATGTCTTGATTCATCTTAAAACCTCCATGATACCTTAATCCATATATACGCCAGACCTGCTGATTGGTTGCAAAATTGGCAAATCTGCTGTCCATTCTATCCCTTTAGGAATGAAAATTAAACAACTTACAGAACTGGGATTGGAGATTAACAATTGGTTCAATCTCCAATCTCTAATCTCTCGTCGGTTATTTAACCCACGTTCCCTAGCATAAAACAACTTCCCCCCTATTTCATGTGCCTTTGGTCATGAAATAGTCATGTGACGCTGCCGTGCTGAGTTTCTATGAGAAAGCAAACTTCTTCGTTATAATGCGCGACATAAGGAATAAGGAGGTGGTAACAGGAAATAAATGGTGAACAGCAGCACAAAAACGGCCGAATTGTAACAACCACACTTTTGTTTTCAGCTAAAAGATCAAGATTCAAGAAATGTTTAAGTTTGTAAAAACAGCTTTAGCCGTCGAAGCAGGTTCTACACAACCGCAATGTTTCCCCAAAAGTAGGAGAGGAAAATGAAAAAAATACACTTGGTAATTTTACTGATCAGCCTCATCTTATCACTCACCGCTTGCGGCGGTGGTGGTAGTGGGGATTTATTGGCCGAAATTCAAGAACGAGGCACTATCCGCGTCTCCACCGACCCCAACTATGCCCCCCAATCCTCCCTCAACGCCAACGGCGAATTTGAAGGATTCGACGTAGACGTAGCCCGCGAAATTGGCGAACGCCTGGGCGTAGAAGTGGAATTTGTCACCCCCGACTGGGATGTCATTACCGCCGGAAGTTGGGGCGGCAACTGGGACATGAGTGTTGGCTCCATGACCGTCACCACCGCCCGCCAGGAAGTGTTAGACTTTGCCGAGCCTGCCTACTACTACACCCCGGCCCAATTTGCCGCTTCCTCCGACTCTGGCATTACCACCCTGGAAGACATCAACGGTCAGGCCGTCTGCGTAGGCATTTCCACCACCTATGAAAGCTGGCTCAACGGCAAACTAGAGGATTTAGGACTGCCAGAATCCAGCTACTTTGCCGAACCCCCAACCGGTGTCACCGTTGTTCCGCTCACCAGCGACAATGAGTGTGCCCAGGCCATTCAGGCCGGACGTGATGAGTTCGATGTCTTTTTGACCTCCAACACGGTGGTGCAAGCCGCCATCACAAACGGTGTGCCCGTGCAAACAGTGGGCGGCCCCGTCTATTCCGAAAACCTGGCCGTCGCTTTTGACAAAGGTAGTGCCAAAGACAATGATGCCCTGGTACAACAGGTCAGTGAAATCATTGCCGGAATGCACGAAGATGGCACCATGAGCAGTTTGTCCATGAAATGGTTCGGGGTAGATTTAACCCAAGACCCCACCCAATAACGGGTGAAACTTAAAACGTGAAACGTGACCTTTCACGTTTCACGTTTTCCATCATGGAGGCTACCATGAGTACAGTCGCAGGATCCACAGAGGGTAGTCGGGCCAAAAGTCAGGCAGAACTGATTTATGAATTGCAACAACGCCGCCGGGCACAGTTTAACATGGGGGTGAATGCCTCCTGGGCTGTGTTGTTGGCTCTGCTGTTTTTTCTCTTCAGCGGTGCCAATTTTAATCTTCTAGGGCTAGAAATCAGAACTATTAACCTGAATTTTGAGTTTATTCGCACGTATTTTCGTTTTATTGCGGAAGGGGCCTTTTTGACGATTTGGCTAGCTTTGTTGTCCATCACCCTGGCAACTGCGCTGGCTTTGTTGGGGGCGTTGGGGCGGCTATCCAAGTTTCCCCCTGCTTATGCTCTGGCTACTTTTTACATTTCGCTCATTCGCGGTACTCCTTTGTTGCTCCAGATATACTTTTTCTTTCTGGCTCTACCGCAATTGGGCATTCAGTTGACCGGGGTTCCGGCCGGGGTGCTGGCGTTGGGTCTTAATTATGGGGCCTACATGACAGAAATTATGCGGGCGGGGATTCAATCGGTGGGGCATGGGCAGCGCGAAGCGGCCGTTGCTCTGGGTATGACTCAAAGTCAAATTATGCGCCGAATTGTGATGCCCCAGGCGATGCGGTTGGTGATTCCCCCCATCGGCAATGAGTTTATTGCCATGTTAAAGGATACGGCTCTCATTGCGGTGACAGGGTTTGCCTGGGAGATTTTGTGGCGGGCGCAAAAGGTGGGGCGGGCGAATTTTCGTAGTCTGGAGGCGTTGTTGATTGCGGCCGTTTTTTATTGGCTAATGACAATTGTGTTTACGGCCGTTCAAGCCCGTCTGGAAGCGTATCTGGCCAGAGGAGATCGTGCAACTGCCTTATGAAACCCATTGTCACTGTGAAGCATCTGGACAAATTTTTCGGCCGTTTGCATGTCTTAAAAGATATTTCCATGGACGTAGAAACGGCCGAAGTGATCTGTATCATTGGTCGGAGCGGTTCGGGCAAAAGTACCCTGCTGCGCTGTGTTAATTTTTTAGAACAGCCCGATCACGGCAGCGTGGAAGTAGACGGGGTGGTGGTGCAGGCCAACGGCAAAGGGCGAGAATACCAGCAACAAATTCACGATCTGCGCCTGAAAACTGGCATGGTTTTTCAATCATTTAACCTGTTTCCCCACATGTCTGCCCTGGAAAATGTGATAGAAGCCCCCGTCACCGTTAAAGGCATGGAAAAAAAAGCGGCCGTTGAGCTGGGAATGCACAATTTAGAGCGTGTGGGATTAGCCGCTAAACGAAACGAATACCCGGCGCGGCTCTCTGGCGGGCAACAACAGCGGGTGGCAATTGCCCGCGCCCTGGCAATGCAACCCCAGGTGATGTTATTTGACGAACCCACATCAGCCCTTGACCCGGAACTGATTGGTGAAGTGTTAAGTGTGATGCAAAAGCTAGTGGCCGAGGGCATGACTATGTTGGTTGTGACCCATGAGATGAATTTTGCCCGCGAGTTTGCCCACCGTCTTTTGTACATGGATGAAGGACAATTTGTGGAGGTTGGCCCACCGAAACAGATTTTTGAAAACCCGCAAGAGGAGCGCACCCGCACGTTTTTGAGCGCGTTTTCCCGGCTGGATCGGAGCAACGGATGAATAAGTCATATGGCAGTCAAAGTATGGTAGCCCCACTGCACACGGTTTTAGTGCGGCGGCCAGATGTTGCTTTTGGCAATGCGGATCCCCAACGGTGGCATTACACAGAACGGCCGAATCTGCCCCAAGCCCAATTAGAACATGACAACTTTACCCACTTGCTGCACCAAAACGGAATAGAAGTGGTTTACCACGATGCCCCCCTGACAGATCACGCGGATGCCATCTTTGTGCATGACCCGGCCATTGTCACCGACCAGGGAGCCATTTTGCTGCAAATGGGCAAGGAGTTGCGGCGCGGCGAAGAAACAGCTATGGGTGAGACCTTCCAAAAGTTGGGCATTCCGGTACATTACACCTTAACCGGAAACGGCCGTGCCGAGGGGGGGGACTTGCTCTGGATAGATGAAAAAACATTGGCGGTGGGGTTGGGGTTTCGCACCAACGCCGAGGGATTAAACCAGCTAAAAGAAGCCTTGCCAAACGTGGAGTTAATCCCTGTCCACCTGCCCTATTTTTCCGGCGCGGAGGCTTGTTTACACCTGATGTCTTTTATCAGCATTGTGGATTATGACCTGGCGGCGGTGTATTTGCCGTTGATGCCTGTGCCCTTTTACCAATACCTGTTGGCGACCGGGTTTCGGCTGGTGGAAGTGCCAGATGAGGAGTTTGCCACCATGGGGCCAAATGTATTGGCTCTGGCTCCTGGCAAATGTGTCATGCTGGAAAATAACAAAATCACCAAACACCGGTTAGAAATAGCTGGTTGCCAGGTTTTTACCTACAAAGGGGATGAAATCTCCCTCAAAGCCGAGGGGGGAGCCACTTGTTTAACCCGGCCGATTTTGCGCGGATGATTGAGAATGGATGAACCTGTAAAGGTGGTATCACCTACCACGCCTTTTGATTGGTTGATTTATGCGGATGCCACGTTTGCCGGGTTATCGGTGTTGATTCCAGTGCCGTTGTTAGACCTGGCTTCGGAATGGTTTTTTAAGCGGCGTATTCCCAAAAGCATTGCTCGACGAAACGGCCGTTCCCTGCCTCCAGTCGTGCTTGCAGAAATCAACCAAAACCGGATTGGCTGCCTGGAAAGCTGTCTCACCTGGCCGTTTTTGTTGGTATTTCTCTTCGTCAAACGGCTATCACGCAAAATTCTTTACTTTCTCACCATCAAAGAGGCCACCGACCAACTCAGCTACTATTGGCACCGTGCTTTTTTGCTCGATTATATGATGCGGTCGGGGTATTTAGAGAGAGAAGGCAAAACGGCCGTTGCTGCCATTGCCCTCGACCAGGTATTAACCACCACCACCACCAGCCCCCTCACCCAATTAGCTCAACAAACCATCGCTGGCACTCGCCACATCTGGCGAACGCTCCGGCGTGTGCGGCGCGGCAACGAAGACGAAGTCGTTAACGAAACACGCTCCTTGATGGCTCGCACCTGGGACAGTTTTGGGGATTATTTTGCCGAGATCGCCGCCCGATATGACCAAACCTACCATCAGGTAGAAATCACCAGCCTGGCACCCCCCACCACAAACCAGCCACAGTAACCCTCAAAAGTATCTTGCACAGAGACAATGAAACGTAAAACGTGAAACGTAAAATTTCACGTTTCACGTTTCA
>CAZPEJ010000377.1:0-5410 GCA_964585465.1 uncultured Ardenticatenaceae bacterium | reverse complement strand
ATACACTGGAGTGCCCTCGACAGGACTCGAACCTGTGCTTCCGGCTTCGGAGGCCAACTCTACATAATTGCGACAATAGAGCGTCGGCGACTCTGGCCTACGCCCCGCCAGGCGGCCGCTTCACCCTAAAAAACGTAGCCATCTTTTCATCAAAATCAGGCCGCCCCCGCCGCCGTTCTGCCAGTTCCGCCGCCGCATCCAACACATCAGAATCCACCTGTTCCTTGTAAAAGCGCATAGTAGTATCTAAATCCCGATGCCCGGCATATCGCTGCGCCGTTTCCGCGTCAGCCAATTCCTTCATCACCACCGTCACATTGCGCTTACGCACAGCATGAGACCTAAACGCAGGCACCCCCGCAAACTTACACACCTGCACAAACGCCTTTGCTGCACTATTGCGAATTAGCGGCTCGCCAGTAACCAGATTCAAAAACACCCGGTCAGTTTCCCATTTAGGCATCACCCGAAACCACAAGCGGAACAAATCGGCCGTTTCCTCCCCAAACTCCATGTGGGCAGCTCCAGTTTTACCCTGGTTCACCGTCGCCACATACACAACACGGCCGTTTCCTGCCACCTGGCCCCGTTCCAACGCCCTCAACACCTCAGACCGCTTCAGATTACACATCGCCCCCAACCGGCCGCCGCAATCAATAGACAGACTCACCAACAACGCATCACGCACATCGCGCGGACGCTGGTCGCGCCGTTCCACAAAACCCCGCAACGCATCAGCAACCTTTTTTACATCCGCTTCAGGCGCAGGTTGCCGCACCTGCGGCTCATTAGGCCAGGAGCGCAGCTTTTTAGCCGGGTTCTTATCAATCCACCGCCTCTTCTTACAAAATTTCCAGAACGAACGGTGAACCGTCGTATAACCCGCCATTGTGCCATCCGCCTTACCCTCTCGGAGTTCGATGAAGTATTCAGCCAATTCGGTGCGGGTGATAGATTTAACATCACGGTCAGGGCGAGTTTTCACAAAACGATTCAATCGCCATTCCACCGTGCGAATGTGAGCCTCAGAAAATTGGCACTCTTTTAGATACGCCACATAACGTGAAAGTGCATCGCTGAGTAGCATGGTAGCCCTCCTGAATAATGTGAAGTTCGATTGTTCCGGCTCTCACTACTCGGCCGTAGATGGGTTTGACGTGTTCAGCTTGGCACGCGGTCACGTCAAACCCCATTTTTACACATTTTGTTCACCATTTCAACTACGAATTGGTGACGATTCCCCAATAGGCTATTGCGGCCAGGGCACACGGCCGTTTAGCGGATTCTTCTCCTGATGTCCTGGCTGGACAGGCTCACCAGCCAGGACAGGAGGAAAACTAACTTGTAGTCAACCGGCCGGAGGTCAAACGGCCGTTGATGAGCCAGGTGTGACGTTTTATTGTGTACTCCCTCCACCTTCTTTTTACCCTCGTCACACCTGGTCTTTTTTTCAGCTATACCCGGCTTTGCATGGCCGGATAGCACCCTCCCCTCCTTTGGGCTACCAGGTGCAGCGACACACCTGGTAGCCCCACCTTTACCAGTCGCAAAGGAGATTTTTATGCAAACTAAAACAATCGAAATCGAATATGGCCTCACCGTCAACCTCGGCAACTACAGCAATGCCAAGCCGGTGGTCAAATTGGTGGCCGAGTTAGACGAAAATGACGATCCCGATTTGTCGCTGGACGAACTCATTGACCTGGCGCGCCAGAAAGTGCAGGCAGTTGCCGATGATGAATTAGAGCGGTCAGGCAACACTATCAAATACTCTGATGAGATGCTCTATCAGGTGCGGTATTCGGAATTGCGCGAGTGCGTAGTTATCGCCCCCGCCACCATGAAACTACCTCAGGAAAAAACCTGGAAAGAGAGCGATAGCTGGCAACCCGGCAACCGAAACTACCCATCACAAATGCGTTACACAACGGCCGTCAAACCAGCCAGCGAAATAGCCAACATGAGGTATTTTGAGCTAATTGCAATCCATTCCCCCCACGAACTGGGCAAAATCCCTCCCCTCCCTGACCCTGGCCCCGAACCCGTGTGGAGCATAAAGCAACTGAAACGTTATTTCCAACACCTAGACATCCCCGAATCGCGGTGGGAGGAACTGGCTACGCTGGATCACGTCAACGACGACTTTTTGAAACAGGTTAGTAATTGGCGCAACGACTGGAAAAACCGCCATTCTGTCAATCAAACAATGATCCTGGACATTATCCGCACTGGCTTGATCACCATCGGCGAGCAGCCCACCCCAACCCCCGACGACGGTGACAACAGCTACCCACGCGGCGATAAGGGTTGGGGTGATGGCGAAGAAGACGAAGAAAACGAAGAATGACCACCCTGCTACTCTGCCTCCTCATCTACTTTTTTGGGGCCGCCATCTTCGCGGTATCCGCCTGCATTGTGGCGGCTAGAGCAGATGAGCGCATGGTAGATTTTTTTTTAACTGAGGAAACATGCACCGATACCACAAACCCATCGAACCCGACGACGAACACCCGGCCGTCACCAGGGCCAGAGAACTAGCCAATGCCATGAACGTACCCATCTACATCATAGACGCGCCCAACCACCGCAACGGAGTCATCCAGGCCGACCACTTCCACCCGCACCACCTACCTGATGCCAAAATCCGCGCCGTCGGCTACCCGGCCGGGTGGCAGTACGCACCACGCAGGAGCGCAGCATGATTAGCCCAGCACTCTGCAACCCAGCCACCGTTCTAAAACAATTCGACTTCAACAAAGCCACCCTGCCAGCCTTCATCGCCATGTGTATGCCCGACTGCCCCCGCCCCACCACCCTCACCTGGCTCTCAGAACGCATCGGCATCAGCAACGAAGACATCATCTACAAAGCCCTGCGCTACCTACAAAACACCCTCCGCATTGTTTTCCAGGTAGGACACAAACGCCAGGGCAGCCGATGGTGGTTAGCAAACGAAGTCAACAAAGTTGCACTGCCCTTTGTGCGGCTCCTCACCCCCAGCGACACCAGACCCTACCCCTATTTGCTCGTTGAACGTGAACCGGCCAATACCGACCATCACCTCATCAGCGACGTTGAACGTGAACCGGCCAATACCGACCATCACCTCATCAGCGACGTTGAACGTGAACCGGCCAATACCGACCATCACCTCATCAGCGACGTTAGTAGCCAGATAATTCCACATAATGTGGAATTATCTACTCCTGTTGTTGATGATCATCTTAAATTAGAAATCATTGATTTATTAAATGATGATCAACAACAGCCAATCCCACAAAATGCGGAATTATTCCTCCGCTGGATAGGCATGGACGAGCCAATCCCCACCCGCTTTGCCACTGTTGACCCAGCCTGGCCTCTCGCCTGCTGGTGGTACGGCCGAATCAGCCAATACATCAACCCCAAGTTCCATGACCCCGTTGGCTACGTCCGGCGACGGCTGGAAAGTGGAATCACCACAGCATCACCATACCCTACCCTGGCCCAAACCTGGCTGCAACTAGACAACGGCCGTCGCCGCACCTTGCTAAACGCAGCCCAGGCATCCGGCCGCCGCGAATGCAGAATCCACCTGCCCACCGACTTCGGTTACTTCATCCCCTACCGCGAATTTTGGCTAATCTACAACGCCACCAATGGCATCATCGCCCCGCCAGAATGGATGCCACCCATCGAACCAGAAGATGAACCAGCCCCAGAAACGGCCGTTTCTGTCCCCACCTGGCACATCACAGACCCCAACGCCATCACCTGTTGGAAAGCCACCCTCAGCGAAATGGAACTACAAATGACACAAGCCACCTTCAACACATGGCTCAAAGATGCCCGGCTGTTGGCTTTCACCGACAACACATACACCATTGGCGTAAGAAACGACTACGCCCTGGCATGGCTAAACAATCGGCTCCACGACACCATCCTCCGCACCCTCACAGCCATTCACGGCCAACCAGTATCTCTCAAATTCGTTGTATCGGAGCAACAATGAACCGCTACTACATCAAAGGCAAATTGTTAATACGCGACAATCAAGGGCAGACAAAACTTGTCAGTGTCAGCGCAGTCGCACACGCCGACAACCATGAAGCCGCCCGCACCTGGGCAGCCACCGACACAGCCACCAGAAACATGCCCAACTGGGAATCATACACCTGGTTTGAATTTACCATCACACAATTACCTGGAGACCAGCCCACGCTTGACATATAAAAAAAGACCCCGCACCAGGGCTACCACTCCACCGGTGCAGGGTCAAAAGCAAAGGAATGAACGAATTATACACCCAAACCCACACACCCATACAATGGCTAGAACAATGCCTGGCCACCATCCGCGAAGGCGCAGGCTATGTTTACCTGCTGCACTTCGCCAATCCCCTCGGCCAACCCCAAACCGCCGAAAAACGCGCCGCCTATGGCCTACCACCCCGCCAACAACCCCACTACACCCCCACCGCCCAACACTACATCGGCTGGTGCAGCGACCTGGCCGCCCGCATTCAGGCCCACCAGATAGGACATGGCTCCCACTTCACCGCCGCCGCCAAACGGCAAGGCGTTCCCTTCACCGTCGCCCGCGTTTGGCCCGGCACCCGCCAGCTAGAGCGCAAACTCAAAGCCCAGAAAAACGGCCGTCGTCTTTGCCCCTGCTGCACCCCCACCCAACTCACCCTATTTGAACTCACCCCGACGCAGATCGCCGAGGTGTTAATCCCATTTTAGGAGGTTTGTATGCCCGTCATTCAATTTTTCGATATAGACAAAATGATCCACGAACTCAAATCCGGCGACGTGGTAAGGATTGAACCAATCCGCTTCGTCAGCCAACGGCACCACGTTATAGAACTAACCACCTTTGGTGTTGCCGTCCGCCATGTGAACAATGCAGGCCACATATTAGCCGCCTTCATCCCCACCTGGCACGGTCAAGTGTGGCCCGATGAACCCGACGAAAAACACGAAGATCGCCAAGCCAAAACAGAAGACGTATTGACCAAATTGACCACCTATCTGCTAAGTAACCTATTAGATGTCAGGCACGGACTTCATCGGTATTGGCGACGAAAAATTACAACACTGCATCTGGAGGCCAACCGCATGATTACCCACGCCACCCTCCTACTCACCATCAAAACCAGCGAAGTTGAGTGCATAGACTGCGGCGAATGGCTGCCCAAATCAGAAGCCATCTACTGCAACTGTGAACCGCCCGACCTGCTGCCCGTGTGCGAAGAGTGTTACACCCTGCATAAACATTACCAAAACGATACCAACCCCGAAAATGACCGGCGGCGCAGTCATATCCAAATGAGCCATGAACAAACAAAAAACAACTAACCTATGGAATCGCGCTGCCCACTTCTTTGAGCAAGGTGATCTCACCCCTATTGCCGTCTTAATCCCCATTG
>CAZPEJ010000376.1:0-5420 GCA_964585465.1 uncultured Ardenticatenaceae bacterium | reverse complement strand
CACCGTGACTGTTACACCGCGCTGGGCAGCTTGAACCAGCGCATGACCAATGGCAACGTTCTCAAAGGTCAAGGTTTCCAGTTGAATGCTGGTCTGGGCTGTGTTTAATGTTTGCACGATGGCTTCATACGCATTGTCTGGGGCAATGGCAACGGTGAGAACGGCCGTTTCGGTAATTTTGTAGGTAAAAAAGAAGGTGTCTAAGTCCCAACCAGGGTACAACACTTTTCGGCCGTTGATCACATCCTCCGTCATCTGCGCCCAATCTGCCGCACTATTGCTATCTGGCACAGGCAGCCCGGTGAGTTGATCCCGCCGCCGATACAAAACCTGCCCCGCCTCGGCAAAAACATTGCTGACATCGTAGGGTTGTACCGCACTGCCCGACCAGCCGATTTGGGAGGTATTACCCGCTTCGTACACCAGAACATCCACTATCTCCTGGCTGCTGTTAGAGAGTAATACCTCGTCCCCATCGTTGCTGAAACCGGGCCAGTTACCGGTGAGGTTAGGAACGGTTGGGTCTGTTTCGGCCGTTTCCAGGTGGGGCAAAAAACCGAAGTGGCGATAAAAGGCGGTGGCTTCATTTGTCAGCCACATCACCTGCCCGGCTGACAACAGGGTCCCAGGTGGGAGGGTGGCGGTTGTAGAGCCATCACTCAGTTGCCAGCCGCTTAAATCGGCCGTTCCCTGGCTGGTATTACGAAGGGCAATGGCTTCGTCGCTACTGGCTTCATACCCGTGATAATGTGCTGCCTCGATGAGGATACCCGCGCTGTTGACAAAGGTGGTCACAGAAGCACTGTTATTGGCTGGGTTGCTATCGGTAATGGGAGAAACGGCCGTTACCCAGTTCACCAACTGCCCACTGGCAGCTTCATCTAATGTGGTGGTCAGGTGAAAGGTAAAACTGGTATCGCTCAACACCGTGCCCACTTGCCATACTAACGTTTGAGCATTGGGTTGGCTCAAGGGGAATCCACTGTCATCAGCGACATAACTTACCCCCACAGGCAGGGTATCGGTTAATTGTACATCGGTAGCTGCCACTGTTCCGCTATTGCCCAGGCCCAGCTGGTAAACAATGGTATCTCCAGCATTGGCGGTGGCTGGCCCTGTTTTGCTGCTGGTCAGATCGGCCGTTTCCTCCCCACCTCCCGCGCACAACCCATCTACCCAGGCTGAATTGTTGCCGCCGTTCCCTGCTCCTGGGGTGGCACTGCTGGCTGGCTGGTTGCTCCAATTCGCCACATCCCCCACCCCATCGGCCGAATTGCCATCAAATTGGGCGTTTTGATTGCTGCCGGGGTGCCGCGTGCCACCTGGCTCCAGAGAAAAGTTGTGAATGGTTGCGTCGGCTGCGTCGCGCACATGGGGGTTATCGCTGCTGGTGCTATTGGAAAAAGCAGGCCAGCTACCGGCAAAATAAGCAACTTGATTGTGGGGCAAAATGAGTATACAGTCGGCCGGGTCAAAATCATCAGGTGGCAGGGTGGGATCGCGGTCGTTGCCGTTGTATACCACAATGCGGCTACCCACTGGCACCAAACTCCAAAAAACATCATTGTTAAAGGCCAAATCCCCGGCCGAATCATCCCCCACATCCCAACCACGCATATCTAGCGGCCCGTTCACCACCAAAAGCTCCACCCACTCCTGGTTTCCCCCCGTTCCCTGTGACCACTCATTGACAATGACATCATGTAAAGCGTGTGATTGAACCTTTTCTGACACGGCCCATAACGCGAAAATGGGCAAAACGGCCGACACAAACAACCAGGCCAGTCGTTTGAACATGATTTCCTCCCCTGAAAATCACCGCCAGCGAAAAACAACCATAAACGCTAGCAGCTTTTTTCGCTAAATTAAGAAGTTAATGTGCATTAACAGGTTGGTATTTTCCGCTGGTTGTGTTCGTAGTAACCGCTTCAGCGGTTTGAACGACTAAAATCGTTACGACAAACGAATTTCTGGCTGTTAACTCCCATCTGGGTTTTTCAAATAAACTGGGGTGAGTTGACTGGTGTCATCTATTTTCCCTTTACGCAGGCGTTGCCAGCCGATTTCGGCCAGATAACCGGCGCGGCGCACGGAGGCGGCCGCAGGGGCGACATGGAACTGTTTGTGAGTATTACGGATGAGTTTGGCGGCTTCGGCCGTTATTTCTCCAGCAAATGTGGTTGGTTTGTCCAGAGTGGATAACAGGTTTTGCCAGGTATCAATTGTGGGGGGGCTGATGGGTTGCCACCCTTTTCGCTCTTGCCATCGGTAAAGGGCGGCACAAACGCGGGTGCGACCTGCTTCGGCCGTTACCAGGAGTTGTTCTGGGGCCGGGGCAATAGCAGCCGCGACAATATCTAGGGTCGAAACCCCCACCAAAGGGGTGCGGTTGGCAATGGCTAACCCTTTGGCAATGGCTAACCCAACCCGCAAACCGGTATAGGAGCCGGGGCCAATGGAGACAGCAATACCGCTTAAATCGGCTGCGGTGATACCCGCCCGGTTAAAAATTTCCTGGATGGCTGGCGGCAGTTCAACAGTATGGTTATTGGCACACACCCAACCGTATTCTGTCAAAACGGCCGTTCCGTCATGTAACGCTAATCCAGCCCAACGGGTTGCAGTGTCAATGGCTAAAATCATCTTGTGTATTAAACCCCAAAAGCACTACGCTTAAAAGCCGCCAACAACTCTGCGGGGCGTTCGCCAGCTGCGGCAAATCGTAAGGTACGCCGGGTTTCGTTGACATAACTTATCTCAATCGTCAATCGGTCGGCGGGCAATATCGCCTCTATTCGTTCTGCCCATTCAATCAAATAGGTGCCGTGTTGATCTAGAATATCCTCCAAACCAACAGTCACAATATCACCCACACTTTCCAGGCGGTAACAATCAATGTGGAACAGGATTTTTTTATCTTTGGGGCGAGGATATTGATTAACAAGAGTAAAAGTTGGACTGGTCACACGAACGGCCGTTCCCCAACCCCGCCCAATTCCCTGAGCCAACGCCGTCTTCCCCACCCCCAACTCCCCCAACAAACACACCACATCCCCCGATTGCAATAGCTCGCCCAACCGCACCCCCAAACGAATCGTTTGTGCTACTCCACTGCTCGTAAAATCCAAAGTCCACTTATCTAAAATAGCCATAACAGGTTAAAATTGACAAACTACACAACTGCTCTGGAGACATACAATGTTTTTAACACCTGCCTTCACCCAACATCAAAGGCTCAAACACCGTATGTCTAAATCGTTACAAATTGATAATTGACGGTTTACAACACAATACTCTAAAATCATACACTTAGGACGATTATACCCTCTCTTGTCAAACATGGTATGATTGAACTATTAAAAGACAACAAGGATAAAACAGTCATGCGGGTACTCATTATCTCAGACATTCACGCCAACCTTGCCGCTTTTGAAGCCGTTTTGCGGGACGCTACCGGGCAGTGGGACACCATCTGGTGTTTGGGAGATTTAATAGGATACGGGCCAGACCCCAATGAATGTGTGGCTCTGTTGCGCCAACACGAACACATCAGCCTGTCAGGCAATCACGATTGGGCTGTATTAAATAAACTAGACATCAACAGCTTTAACCACGAGGCCCGCACCGCCATTACCTGGACACGGGAAACCATCAACAAAGAAGCTCACACCTACTTAGACGGGTTGCCCCCGATGATGATCAAAGATTCCTTCACCCTGGCTCATGCCAGCCCGCGCCAACCTGTCTGGGAATACATCCTTGACCATTATACGGCCGCTACCAACTTTGATTACTTCGACACCTCATACTGCCTGGTAGGGCATACCCACATTCCAGTCTGGTTTGAATCCCTGGATGACGGCAAAGAGATTGTGGCCCACCCCCCCGATTACGACATTCCAATGCAGCTAAACAGCACCCGTCTAATCATTAACCCCGGCAGTGTGGGGCAACCACGCGATTCTGACCCCCGCGCCGCCTATGCCCTACTAGACACCGATAAGTTTACCTGGCAATACAAACGAGTAGAGTACCCCATTCATGTTACCCAGGAGAAAATGCGGCAATATGGCATTCCCTCCCGCCTGATTAAACGGCTAGAGTTTGGCTGGTAATCCTCCCTACCCCTAACAGAAACAACAAGAAACCGAGTTGGGTCTTTCGGATTTTGTGGGGTTTGCCGTGAAACGTAAAACTTCTCTGGTCACGTTTTACGTTTCATTAGCTGTCAACCCCCTGAGTTCCCAAAGGACCAACTCGGTTTTTTTTTATTCTATGGAACGATTCTCGCTTCTCTAGCGTTCATACAGCATAAGGTCATAAATTGATATTTTGCTGAAGGGGATGAGAGATTGGGGATTAGGGGATTTGCCAATCTCCAATCTCAATGAAAATGTTAGTTTATACCCTCTGTGGGCATATCTGACAGAAACGTTTTTTAAGGAGAGGCAGCATCATGAAAAAATTTGTATTGGTAATCTCTTTTATTCTATTGTTTGTTACGGCCTGCGGTGGTGGATATACCGCCGCAGAAGCACCATTTGAAGCATCGGAGGAACAGTTATTTCTAACCAGCGAAGATGCACCAGCCCCAGTTGTGGCGAATGGGGAGGCTTCTTTTGCGGTTTATGCAGATACCGATGCCGTTGCAGAGCCGCAAGGAGCGGTGCCGGGACAGGACGGGGTTTCCAACGGGCGGGAACGACTCATCATTCGCACGGCCGATTTATCCATCATCGTTACAGATACCGAAACCACCATGACCCAAATTGCCGAAATGGCCGAAGCCAATGGTGGGTGGGTCGTTACCAGCGGGTTGTATCAATATAACGAAACGGCCAAAACGGGAAACATCACCATTCGTGTGCCTGCGGAGGGATTTAACAGTGCCCTGGCAGCCATCAAAGGGTTGGCAACAGAAGTGAGCAGTGAATCTAGCTCTGGGCAGGATGTGACGGAAGAGTATGTAGACCTGGATTCCCGGCTGCAAAATTTGGAAGCAACGGCCGATAGAGTGCGCTCCTTCCTGGATAGTGCGACCAAAGTGGAAGATGCTCTGGCCGTGAATGCAGAATTGAGCCGCCTGGAAGGGGAGATTGAGGTGATTAAAGGACGGATGCAATACCTGAGCCAATCCGCCAGCTTTTCTACCATAACCGTCAATCTAACCCCCGATGTTTTGTCGCAACCTATCGAAATTGGTGGCTGGCAGCCCGAAGGCATTGCCCGCGAAGCCATTGAAGCCCTGGTTTCTACCTTGCAAGGGGTCACAAGTGCTTTGATCTGGTTTGGGTTGTATGTTCTGCCACTGCTTTTGCTCTTTGGGTTGCCGGTGATGTGGGTTGTGCGTTATGTCCGCCAGCGTTGGAACCGTCGGCCTGCTGCCCCCGCCGCCAACAGCCAGGGGTAAATAGACTGTA
>CAZPEJ010000375.1:0-5420 GCA_964585465.1 uncultured Ardenticatenaceae bacterium | reverse complement strand
AAAGAAGAAACGATAAGGACCGACTCTTAATACAGTTGGCATGGAGTTAAAAGTAAAGTACTTTGATTTACTTGTCAAGAATTCATAAAAACGGCCGAAACCTGGAAGGAATTCGGCCGTTTTGATTAAATGGGCAAGAGTATTCTGGGAAAGGCAGTTTTAGCTACGTTTTGGGCGAATACGAATGCTGTCAGGGGCTATAAGAGTAAATGCCCAGAGCAATTCTGATTGATACTACTCAATACATAGTGTTTGTTTTCCTGCAACACTTCATACAGTCACCGGATAAACAATATCTGAGCGTAGTGTTTGAGCAGCAAATTCCAAAGCCGCATAAATACCTTCACGGGTTAAACGGGGATGGGCCACTAAAATTTGTTCAAATGTTTCCCCAGCAGCAAGCTTCTCCAGGATTAGCTCCACAGTAATGCGAGTGTCTTTAACAACAGGTTTACCTAACATAACAGATGGATTGAAAACAATGAGGTTTTGAGACATGGTTCCTCCAAGTTTTGGATTGTAGCTTGATTGTAGCATAAAAAACGGCCGAAACCTGGAAGGAATTCGGCCGTTTTCTACTGTTTACCGCTTACTGTTACTTCTAAAGCATTACCGTCTCCAAACCCCGATCAGGCTGGCACAGGTTCCTCCATCCAGGCAGGTTTTAAGTCATAATACAACACATCAGGGTCAATATCTGCTCCATTGGCCCAGGCAATTGTTCCGCCCTCAACTCTCACATCTTGAAACATGGAGGGATTCGTGCAAATAGGTTCAAAAATGGGACCGCGCAAAAAAGGTTCCAAATCCACTTCTTTTTTCGTTCCATCCTCAAACTCTACTAACATCCTGAATGCTTTTAGCGGGGTTGCTTTTTGAACTCTAACTAAACGCCCTAAGGCATCCATCTTGTACCTCACAATTCTTAATCAAGCGGAGCTATGAGAATCAGCGTTTGCATATCCCTGGCTCGTTGCCAATTTTCTCGTAGCTCCGCTCGATGCAAAGTTGCCCACTCTACCACCATGCTATGCGCTCGGCGATGGAGTTTGCCGCGCAGAATTTCTAGCGTTTCAATGGTATAGACTGCTTCCTCTACCCCATACTCCGCATGGAAATGAGGAGGTGCATGATCATTAAAATACATGTAAATGACGATACCAAAGAAACGGCTAATTTGTGGCATTCTCTTTCTTTAAAACAACCCCACCACCTTCCCCGTCTCCAAATCCAAATCCACATCATAATACGCAGGCCGGGTGGAGAGGCCGGGCATGGTACTCATTGTCCCCAGCAGCGGGTAGAGGAAACCAGCCCCCACACTGGCGCGGATGTCCCGCACCGGCACCGTGAAACCAGTTGGTGCCCCCTTCAAATTGGGGTCGTGGCTCAGGCTGAGGTGGGTTTTTGCCATGCAGATGGGCAGTTTGTCGAAACCTACCCGGTTGTACAACTCAATTTTTCGCTCCGCTTCCTCGGAAAATGTCACCCCATCCGCCCCATACATCTCGCGGGCGATGGTCTCAATCTTCTCCTTGATGCTCATTTCCAATGGGTAGAGGAATTGGAAGTTGCTGGGTTTCTCACACGCCTTCACGACGGCTTCGCCCAGTGCTGCCGCACCTGCCCCACCGTGTGACCAATGGCTGGACATGACTGCATCTTCGGCTCCAGCTTCAATGGCAAGTTTGCGTACCAGTTCCACTTCGGCGGCGGTGTCGTCTTTGAAGCGGTTGATGGCTACAACCACAGGGATGCCAAATTTGCGGGCGTTTTGGACGTGTTTCCGCAGGTTGATACACCCTTTTTCTAGCAGTTCCAGGTTTTCTTCGGTGTAAGCGGGGTCTAACGGCCGTCCTGCCACCACTTTGGGGCCACCGCCGTGCATCTTGAGGGCGCGGATGGTTGCCACCAACACCACACAGTTGGGGATCAGGTGGCTGTAGCGGCATTTGATGTTAAAGAACTTCTCCATGCCAATATCCGCTCCAAAACCGGCTTCGGTAATCACATAGCCGTCTGCCCCCACCAGTTTGAGGGCGATTTGGTCAGCGACGATGGAGGAGTTGCCGTGTGCGATATTGGCGAAGGGGCCAGCGTGGACAAAAGCGGGAGTGCCTTCCAGCGTTTGTAGCAGGTTGGGCATGATGGTGTCTTTCATCAACACCGTTAACGCCCCGCCCGTACCCAAATCATCGGCCGTTATTGGTTCCCCTGCCCTGCTGGTGCCAATCACCATTCTACCCAGCCGTTCCCGCATATCGGCCAGGCTGGTGGTGAGGGCCAAAATGGCCATAATTTCACTGGCAACGGTGATGTCGTAGCCTGTTTCGCGGGTCATGCCCTTTTCCTGGTCGCCTTGCCCAACGGTGATTTTCCGCAGAAAGCGGTCGTTGGTGTCTACCACCCGCCGCCAGGTAATGCTGGCCGGGTCAATATCCAGGCGAACAAAACGGCTGCGTTCTTCGGCCGTTAAATCTTCTGGGTTGGTTTTGTGGATGCCCAATTTACGCAAACGACGCAGCATAACGGCCGAAAACTGGCGTGTACCGTCTTTTCTTTCCGGGCAAAGGTTGTTAAACAAGGCTTCATCCTTTTGGGTGGCCTCGTGGAACATGCGGGCATCAATGGCCGCAGCCAGCAGGTTATTGGCGGCAGTAATGGCGTGAATATCACCCGTCAGATGCAAATTAAACTCCTCCATGGGAATCACCTGGCTGTAACCGCCACCAGCTGCTCCGCCCTTAATGCCAAAGGTTGGCCCCTGGCTAGGTTGGCGCACACAGGTAAACACCTTCTTGCCCAAATGCGCCCCCAACGCCTGGCTTAGTCCCACGGTGGTGGTGGTTTTACCTTCGCCCAGCGGGGTGGGGGTGATGGCCGTGACCACAACGTATTTGCCATTGGGTTTATCTTTCAGGCGGTCGCGCACTTCCAGATGTATTTTGGCTTTGGTTTTGCCATAAAATTCCAACTCTTCGGACAACAGCCCGGCTTCATCGGCAATTTGTTGTACAGGTAACAGAGTTGCTGCCTGGGCAATTTCAATGTCGCTAGGGACATTGGTTAATAAATTGGTCAGTTTGTGAGGCATAAGTGGGTTTCTCCTTCAATAAATTTTTGCAAGGGCAAAACAGTTGTATTGCCCTAAAGTTCAAGAAATGGTTAAGCAATGGCAAATTCTGTAAACGGCCGCATTTCAGGGTGATGAAACGCTAAAACAATATCTTCTTTGGAAATTCCAGCAGCCAATAGTTTTTCGACAATACCGTCCCCCATCCAATCCACCTCTACCCAAATTTTGCCGTTCCGAATACGAACATAGAGGGTAGTATTCCAGATTCGTCTGGCTTCTTTCCAGCCAATGGTGTGCAGGATGTAATGATCCCTTGTTTCGTCAAATACAATTTCTGTTTCTTGTCCAGAAATCGGCCGTTTGTTGATAATTACTTCATATTCCAAAAAAATTTGCTTGATAATTTGACGATAGGTTGTTAATTTTGTACCCATACCACTTGTTTTTTTAATTTACGATTTTAGATTGACGATTTACGATTGCTCTTATCTTTCAATCGTAAATTGTCAATCGTTAATCTAAAATGTGATAACACCTCGCGCAATATCTCCACTCAACATATCCGCATAGGCTTCATTGATTTGCTCCAGGGGATATGTTTTGGAAACGAGGCGATCCAGGTCTAGTTTACCCTTTAAGTACAAATTGGCATAGAGGGGGAAGTCGCGGGCGGTGTTGGCACTGCCGTAGTAGGAACCGGTGATGGTTTTCTCCTGGCGGGCGATGATAGCCCCTGGCAGGTTGGTGCTGCTGCCCATCGGCGAGATACCTACAAAGATGATGGTGCCGCCCGGCCGCACGGCCTCTAAACATTGTTCTTGCACGGCCGGAATGCCAATGGCCTCGAAGACATAATCGGCTCCGCGCCCTTCGGTGAGTTGTTTGATAGCGGGCATGGTGTCTGGGCCGGGCATGAGGAAATCGGTGGCCCCAAAGGTTTTGGCGATGTCCCCTTTGGCTTCGCTTTTGTCTATAGCGATGATTTGGGCGGCTCCGGCCAGGCGGGCGGCCATAATGACGCTGAGACCCACCCCGCCTGCGCCGTAGACCACCACGCTGCTGCCGGGTTCCACTTCGGCCGTATTAAGTACCGCCCCTACCCCGGTTGTCACTGCACAGCCAATAAGAGCGGCAATGGTAAATGGCACGGTTTTGGGCAAAACGACACAACACTCCTGCGGCACAACGGTGTGGTCGGCAAAACAGGCTAACGCGCTAAAGCTGTAAACGGGTGCGCCATTTTTGGAAAGGCGAGTGGTGCCGTCCATCATGGTGCCAGCCCACAGTGGCCCCACGTAGGTGCTGCACAAGCTGGGGCGGTCGCGCAGGCAGTAAAAACATTCGCCACAACTGGGTGCCCAGTTGAGGGCAACATGATCCCCTACTTTGATGCGGCTGACACCGGGGCCAACGGCCGTTACTACTCCTGCTCCTTCATGCCCTGGTACAACCGGGGCGGCGTGTTTGGTGGCTCCGGTCATCAGGTGCCAATCGCTATGACAAACGCCAGTGGCCGCTACTTTGACCAATACTTCACCAGCCTGAGGGGGAGCTAAATCGAGTTCTTCGACAACAAAGGGTTGGCCAGGTTGGTAAAAAACGGCCGCTTTTATTTTCATAGGGTCAACTCCTTGAGGGGTTAGCTGCTAACAATTAGCTATTAGCTTCTGGTTGATTGAGAGTAGCCAGGATATTTAAGATAGTGTGGTTTTGTGGGATGTTTTGCATACTGTGACCGTGATGTTGGTGTTGGATTCGGCCGTTTTTGTCAATGATCACCAAAGTGGGTAAACGACCCGTC
This sequence comes from uncultured Ardenticatenaceae bacterium, assembly GCA_964585465.1. GTDB lineage: Bacteria > Chloroflexota > Anaerolineae > Promineifilales > Promineifilaceae > CAZPEJ01. Next base: position 543 of record CAZPEJ010000375.1, on the reverse strand, counting down.
AGCCCTACTTCCTGTCCATACAAATTGGCAGCAACACTGTCCGGGTCGGGGATGCCGATAAAGGGATACCCATCGTTGCGCTTCCAATGGTAAGTAAAAGATTGGGTATCCTCTGGCCCCACTACCACCACTTCTGCGCCTTGCGCCACAAACTGCTGATAATCCCGGCGCAACTGTGCCAGGTGTTGGCGGCAATAGGGTCAGAAAAACCCCCGGTTGAACACCAATACCACATGCTTCTGACCGCGAAAGTCAGACAAGCGCATCAGTTGCCCATTCACATCCGGCAGGGCAAAGTCGGGGGCAAGAGAAGATAATTCACTCATGCGGAAAACGGCCGAATTTCCCCCTCCACCTCAATAAACAACGGTTTTGCAGGCTGGGACGCTCCGTAATCCGTTATATCTTGTAATATCAGACGAACCTTCAACGAAGACACCTGGGGGTTTTGTGCCAGGTGTGTTATCACCGCTTCATCTGCTTGAATCCCAAAACCTTTTAACAATCGGCGAATATCTTGCCGTGCGCTCTCTTCCATAATTG
>CAZPEJ010000374.1:0-5463 GCA_964585465.1 uncultured Ardenticatenaceae bacterium | reverse complement strand
CGTGAAACGTAAAACGTGACCATAGAGCGTTCACGTTTCACGTTTTACGTTTCACGTTTCACAACAAACCCCATAAAATCCGAAAGACTCACAGATTTTACCCGCGAGAATCCGCCCAATCCGCGCCATCCGCGTTCCATTCTCATCGCTGCAAAAAGGCATGAAACGCCGCATACACCTGTTCTGGTTTCTCAATATGCGGCGCATGACCCGCATCCGTTACCACTAATTCTTGATAAAATCCCCCATTAGCCTGGTACTGCTCCAGCACAGCGCGTGTTTGCGACACCATTGGCTGGGGTGGATACACCTCCGCCCCCGGCCACCCTGGCACAAACTCCAACTGCCCCAGCGTACCAAAATCAAAAAAGGACATATCCGCCACAATCTGGTCAGAATCCCCCCGCACCCACAAAATGGGCGGTTTATGGGCGGCATTGACAATCCCACTAACGTTAAACGTTTTGGCAGTCATCGCGTTAATCGGCCCCCACTGCCCTGGGGCGATGCCCGGCCAGTTGGCAGACGGCACAAAATCCCCTGGGTAGCGGTCGGTACCTATCTTTTCCAACATAGCCGCCTCTAAAAACGCTTCCTCCCGTTGCGCCCTGAAGGGGGCTTTGTAGTAAAAGGTGTTAATGACGTTGCGAGGAGAGTTGGGGCTTTCACTGCTGCGATCCCCGTCTTTCACCCGTTGCACAAAGTCTGGGTTCACGGTGCCGCCACCAGAACCGGCAAAATCGTCATAACAGGGGGTGCCGTCGTTGCCTTTTGTGCCGCCAAACCCATAGGGGCTGACCGGGGCTACCAGCGTTAAAGAAGATACCAGGTCAGGATAATCCAGGACAAACTGCAAAATCACCCCGCCCCCCAAAGACCAACCAACCAGATGCCCTGTTTTGTGCCCCAATACGTCGGAAAGGGCTTTCAGGTCATCCGATAAATCCCGCACGCCCCGTGTGGCATCTATCAGCTTATCTTCTGTGTCGCCGTATCCGCGTAAATCAGGGGCAATACAACGATAGGCGGCGGGCATTGCCAGCATCATCTCTTCCCAATAGGTGGCAGCGGTAAAGTTGCCATGCACAAAAACAACAGGAATACCATCCTCTGGGCCGCTAAACAGAACGTGCATTTGCAGGCGCGAGGTTTGAACCATTTTTGAGGTAATTCCGGGTAAGGTAGGAACAGACATGATTATTTCTCCTTTGTGGGTGTCGTATTGGATATTTCAGCCATGTGATGGTTTTTGAATCCATCGCATGGCTGATCAGGTTATTTATTGGCCGGGGTGAAGAGGAAGTTGTCGAACCAGACACGAACGCCTGGGTCGCCCAGCGTTTCTACAAACAGGCCAATGTCTCCACCGGTGAGGGTTGAGTCGCTGGCTCGCCCTACTTCAACACCGTTTAGGTAAAAGATCATGGCAGGGCCTTTGGCTTCTACACGCAGGAAGTTGGTCTGGTTGAGGCCCTGGTTGACGGCATTGGAGGCAAACCAACCCCCACTCACCAGGGCTTCAACGTTGTTGCAGCCGTCGTCGCAACGGCCGATCCAGACATACCCGTCGCTGCTGACCTCAAAAGCGTAGAAGCTGTTGCTCTCACCATCCAGCCGGATTAACATACCGTAACCGTTGTTCAGTGGCCCATCAACGGCCGTTGCTGCCACTTCATACGTACCATTCCCAAAATCTTGACCACCCGTTGTCCAGTAAATGCCACTATCGGCCGTTACTTCCAACTCATACACCCCACCTGCCACCTGCCCGCTTACTTCATCATTGCTGCCGGTGGCCCAGCTTCCTACACCGTCAAACGTGTCGTTGTAACTGGCAACTTCGGCCGGGCTGGGTTGCGCGGAAGCATCGGCCGTAAAACCAATCCCTGGTGGCAACCCAAACCCAACCGGTTGGAAAACCCAACTATCTATCAACGTACCAATCGTATTCAGGGTCACATTTTCGTCGGTCGCCAGACCATCTACATCAATCACATACCCCACCCCACCGTTCACAAAAGAGAGCAAAAAGCCAACATGGCTACCGTTATCCCCTTCGTAACTGTAGGCGGTGCCGGTGCCAGCCACCCCGCCGATGGTGATGGGGTTTTCAAACTCCACCGTAGGATTGCCAAAGGTTTCCAGAGTTTGTGTTTTGAGGGAATCGGCCGTTGCCCCACCCGCGTTGGGGTATAAATAGAGGTTAAAGGTGGTATTGTTCGTCTCAATGTCGTAAGTGTACAAAACCCCATTGCCATACGTAGGTGCATACCACCCTTCTGGGTAGAGGAATTGGAAACCCAGGTAAGGGTCTAAATAAGCCTTGTAACCCGCTATCAGATTATCATTATTCACCTGAAAGTCGCGGGCATCGCTGGTGGTTTCGCCCGAAATGTTACGAGCCAGAAAACCCAGGAAATAATCACCACTGGTCAACGGCAGCCAGGTGTAATAGACCAGGTTATTGTTATCAAACGTAACCGTTAACCCTGGTTGGGCACTCAGATTACCATCCGATTCCAGATACAGGTCATAGATTTGAAACTCATCCCCTGGCTGGGGAAAAATTTCATTGGGGGCAGCACGGGAGTCGTTTTGGAACGTCCAAACCCCGCTTAACTGCCCGGCATCGGTGTCAAAAACCAGGTTGGCATCAAAGTACTCACTGGTACCTGCACGGCGATACCGCCCCTGCACAGAGTACAGTGGGCTGTTGTATTCGGTGGGAAACATTGCCACAAAATCCCCACGATCCACATCGTACAGGTAAGGGGATTCTGTTTGCCAGACAAAAAAGTCCTTGTGTAATCCATCACGCCACTCATACAACAAAGAGCCATCGGACAGGGCGGTGGGTTCGGGAATAAGGTAGTCGTAGGTCAACAAATGTTGCCCACCATTTTGATAACGGCCGCCAACCAGCAACACATTTTCAATATCCTGCCCGGTAATTTCTACATCCAGGTAAGCAGGTTGTTGAATGCCTGCCTGGTCACTCAATACGTTGAGAATGTCAAACTGGGGGGCGGGGATATTTGCCAGCCCGATGCCGTGATAGGAGGCAAGAAAGTCAGACCAGGGGCGAAGGGGGGTTTCGCTGGCGTACCGTTGGCTGAAGTAGTCGAGGGTGCGCGGAAAGTAGATAGAGATGCCGTTGGCCTGGGTGAACCCTGCGCCGTGATCGGTAGCCACCACCACACTCTCTACTGCCTGCATGACTTTTTGGGCGGCGGCGGTAACGGCCGAATCGCGGCTCCGTTGGGCTAAAATGGAGGCAAAATGCCACAAGTCAATGGCTGCATAAAACTCAGCATCTTCAGGGTAGATGAGGGCGTATCCCTCGGCTCCATTTCGAGCATCCCCCACAGCACTGGCAACGGCCGATGGGTTGGCCCGTAAACTGTTAGCCAGGTCTGTAACGGCCGTTGTTAATGTGCCGTACTGGCTCAAATCAACGGCCGACATGGTGGTAAACTCATCCGGGGCGATCTTGGTATAAAAATTGATAAAGTCAGCCACAATACCCTCAGACCATTTTCGGCCGTCCATCTCCGCCTCGGCATACAGACGGCTGAGAATCGCCTCGTAATCCCACCCCAACCCCGGCACCAACTCCTCCGAACCCACCGCATACAAGGCATAAGGCTGTACCTGTTGATACACCTCCATCTGCCCCATCAAACAGGCATCAAAACCAATCACATCCAACAGCCCGGCACCCGTTTGATTCAACGCCTGAGACAAAGCTTGATTTAGCTCCGGCATAATCAACCCATCCCCGCCTGGAGAGCTATCATCAAAAGCCACCCCAAACCAGCCCGCCCCATGATTCCACAACACCAGGGCGTAACGATTAGCCGGGTAATTGGTAATACCCCAGCTAACAAAATCAGTCAGGGAAGCCGGGTCACCCATGTTCACCTCTCCCATTTGCATCACCACAGGCGAGGTAATCCGATTGGGGTCGTTGTCCCCCTCAATTTTGTAACGGCGGGTATCTGTCCAGTTACCATCCGCGCTGGTTTCTCCCGGAATCCGGTCAATCTGCACCAAAACATTCACCTGGTCAGAATCACCGGCCGCTTCCATCTCGTTCATGTCCAACAACGCTGGCTCTTCCAGGTTGTTATCCCCGTCTATATACACCATCACCGTCCAATCGGGCAGCGCAGGGTCGAAAACCCGCGTCACACGGGGTGGAACAGGGACAAGATTACTGCCATCCTCGTTAGACGAATCTGTGCTGGTTTGATCGGCTGGCCGTACCTCTGGTGTTGGGGTGGCCTCTTCATCCCCCCCGCACGCCAAAGCTGGCAACAACAGCAACACCAACAACCATATCAACGGATATTTACGAAACATCTCTTCCTCCTAAACACACGTCCAAAAATAAGTTTGTAGTAACCACTTTAGTTGTTCAGATTGTTAAAGCGGTTACTACAAACAAAACGACTTCCTGTTTTAGACCTGATGGGTTTGTTAAGGCACGCTCCAGGTGGTATTCCCCTGGATGTTAATGCCATACTCTTCCTTAATTGTCTCCTGATCACAATCTGAGGCTAATATATCATAGGTATTGGGTTCCATTTCAAATTGACGGCCGTCACCCGCATCAATCACTTCCTCTGAACCTAACCAGTCTGGCCCCCATTCGGTAGCTGTGTTCAGGGAAATTTGCAGGTAACAGATGGGCACATCCCCATTATTCACCACTTCCAGGCTGGCAATGGTGTCAACCTCTTTGCCGCTTAACGACCAAATGTAACCACTTTCTGTCACATCTACCTGGTAAACCTCGCTCAGGGTCTCGAAGTTACAATCTAAGGCGGTCATGTCGTATTGCCCAGGTTTCATGTTAAAGACATATTGATATTCTGTGGGCACGACGACCCCGGTACCTAACCAATCATCTCCCCAATCGTCGCTGGTGCTGGTGGAGATGTAGACATAACAGGCATCACTTTCCAGGTCGTTGATCATGGTAATAGAGCCGTTCCCACCCTGTGGCACTTCGGCATCAAACAGTTCGATGACGGTGATGTCGTTGACTTCCAGGCCATATTGGGCATCTACCACTTTGCCGTAACAATCATCCAGGCGGATGTCGTAGGTGCCAGGGGTGACTTCAAAAATGCGGTAAAACCCGGCTTCGATGATTTCTTCGTTTCCTAGCTGGTCTTCACCCCAGGTGTCGTCGTCGGGGGTGGTGATATAGACAAAACAGACGGAGGTGGAGGTGAGGTTGTCTACTTCAATGCCCACCAGATCACTGCCCTGGGGAACGGGGGTGGGTGGTGGCAAGGGGGTATTGGTGGGTTGAGCAGGGGTGTCGCTGGTGTCTTCTTTGCCACCAGAACCACCAAAGGGGATGGGGGTGGGTTTGCCGTTTTGGGACATCATGGCGGTGGCGCGGTTGAAGGCATCGGTAAATTCGCTGCCTGGGGAGTTGTTGTCGTCGGCTGG
>CAZPEJ010000373.1:0-5463 GCA_964585465.1 uncultured Ardenticatenaceae bacterium | reverse complement strand
CGAATGGATTATTAGAGAAAGTGGATGTGGGCATAGATAATCCCCGGCAATACCAGCCGACCCGCCACTTCAATTCGCTCCGTTTGTGAGCCAGCCAGAGACAACATCTCCTCGTTGCGGCCGACGGCCATAATTTTCCCCTGGTGGCAAGCCACCGCTTCTGCCCAGGGGTGATGGGGGTCTACGGTGTAAATTCGGCCGTTATACAACACAACATCTGCTTTCATCTCTTTTCTCCCTTTGGTAGAGAAGCGGCTGCGGCAGCATAACTGGCTAAACGTGGCGAAACAAGACCCATCAGGTCGTGGCGGGTAAGATGACGGTGAAGGTGGTGCCTTTCCCTAGTTCGCTGCTCACTTCAATACGGCCGTTATGTTCATGAACTATCTTTTGGGCAATCGCCAACCCCAAACCACTCCCCTCTGACTTACCCTCGCTGCCCGGAACACGATAAAACCGTTCAAACAGGTGTTTCAAATCCTCCGGCCCAATGCCCGGCCCGGTATCACTGACACTTAAATGCACCTCTTGAGGGTGTACCATTTTGGCAGCCAGGGTAATCTGCCCATATTCGTGGTTATATTTAATGCCGTTACTTACCAGATTTAACAACACCTGTTTCAGCCGGTCACTATCTCCGCGCACCACCGGGGCACTGGCCAGGGGGGTTAACAATTCGTGATCCACCTGGGGCACAATGGTAATGTGGCGGGCGGCCGCCTGGGGTTGAGCCAGGTTGACCACATCGTTCACCACAACAGCTACATCCACCGGATGTTTTGCTATTTTGGCGCGGCGAGATTCCAGGCGGGCATAATCCAGAAAATCCCTGGTCATTTGTGACACCCGTTTCGATTCCCGCTGAATCATTTGCACCACCTGGCTTTGTTTATCAGTTGGCAAGTTTGGCCGCCCCATCAATTCTGCTGCTGCGGTGATAGCCATCAGAGGGGTTTTAATTTCGTGCATAATCTCGGCCAGCAGGTCAGACTGGTTAAAGAGGTGAGCGTTGACAATCGCAACGGCCGATTGGGAGGCCAACGCTTCCATCAAAGCCACATCCTGGCTGGTGTAGGGGGCGTTATTCCGTTTGTTCAATACCTCCAACGCCCCAATCACATTTTTGTTGGTCACCAGTGGCACAGCCAGCATGGAACGGGTGACAAAGTTCACTTCTTCATCCACACTGGCATAAAAACGGCTGTCTGCCTGCACATCACCCAAAATCAAGGAACGGCCGTGACGCACCACCCACCCGGCAATGCTGTTATCCAATGGCACCACAATATCTTCGGAGATGCCGCCGCCGGTAGAGGCCGCAAAATGGAGTTGTCCTGTCTTTTGATCTACCAACAAAATAGAAGCCACCTCTGTTCCGGTCAATTCCGTTGCCACTTCCATGACCAAAGAAAGCAACTCTTCCAGGTCGAGTGTGGAACTCAGGCGGGCACTGATTTGCAACAGACGTTGCAACATTTCTGGGGTAATCGTTTCCCAATTTTGTGTTTGAACCGTTTGAACTTCCATAAAATCATGCTCTTTATTCGTCACAGATGTGACGACCTGACGTTATACTTGTAGAGGGCATAAACTGACATTTTCATTGAGATTGGAGATTGGCAAATCTTTGATCTCCAATCTCTGATCTCCTTCAGCAAAACGTCAATTTATGACCTGGTGCCGTATAGCTGACGAATTGGGGTAACACTTGGGTAACATCGGCGCGAATGACCACATCTGCCAGGTGATCCATGTAAGTCTCACTAAAATTGACAATGATGAGTTTGGCCCCGGCTCGTTTGGCAACACGGGGCAAATCGGCCACCGGAAAAACCTCCAGCGAAGAACCCGCCACAATCATCAAGTCACACGATTGGGCTTGCCATTGTGCCTGGTGAAAGGTGTGGGCGGGCAACATTTCGCCAAATAACACCACGTTGGGTTTTAATACCCCGTTACAATGTGGGCAGAGGGGGAGTTGTCGGGTGGCGATGAATTGGGTGAGGAACTTTTCGGCATTATAGACACGACCACAGTGCAGGCAGGTGGCCTGGCGCAGGTGGCCGTGAACTTCATGCACAACGGCCGATCCTGCTTTGCTGTGCAACATGTCAATGTTTTGGGTAATGACACATTTTAAGGGGCCGTGGCTTTCCATCTGGGCCAGGGCCAGGTGGGCGGCGTTGGGGTGGGCCGCCAGGATCAGGTGGGCCAGGGGGTGAATCCAATCATAAAACAGATTCGGCCGTTCCTGAAACGAATCCAACGAAGCAACTTCCATCGGGTCTACCTTGTCCCACAAACCAGAATTGGCACTGCGGAAATCGGGAATACCTGAGGGGGTGCTGATTCCTGCTCCGGTCAAAGCAACTGCATGGTGTGATTCATGCAATAAACAACGTGCTTTGTCTATTAAAACATCCAACGATGGCATCATTTTTTAATGGGATGGTAGCTTTAGGGTTGTTATTCAGATATGCAATGTTTAGGTTTCTTAGACATTATTGGAAATAAAAATCGTTTGAATTTTATGTCATTCTGAGCGTAGTCTGCGGAGCGAAGAATCCTGCTAACTCTGGGTGTAAGAGATGCTTCACTTCGCAGACTTCGTTCAGCATGACAAGATGAGATAGGTTTCTCTTAATGCCGATAATGTCTCTTATTTATGACGAAGATTGCATCGTAAAACATCACATGTCGCCGTTCTACACCTTTATTAACTGCTGCGATAACTGCTGGAATAAAACGGCCGCTTTGGTTTGTGGAAAAGCCTTGACCAAAGGCAGCCCTTTGTTGACGGCCTGGGTCATTTCCTGGGCATGGAAAGGCATTAACCCCCATAAAGTGTGCCCCAGATAACTCTCTACAGAGCCTTTGGGCAGGTTAATACCACTAGCAGATTCTGTCATTAAGGCGTTTAGAACGGTGTCGGGGAAAATGATCTCGCGCAAATGGGCCAGCAGTTGTTTGGCGGCCAACAGGGCGATTCGTTCTGGGCGCAGGCAGACAATAATCTGGTCTGCACTTTCCAGGATGGGACGGGTGGTGGCGGTGACACCACACCCACAATCTACCACCACACAGGGGCTTATTTTGGTCAAAAGTTGGGCTAAAACGGCCGTTTGGCTGCCCGAAAAGTGGGTGTGACGGCTGGTTACGTCTGGGGTGGTAAGCAGTAGCTTCAGGTGGGGGTTGTATTGAATCGCCCCATAAGGTAGTTGTCGTGCCAACTCATCATTAGAGACGGTTGCCAGTTGGTGCAAACTAGCAGCTATTTTTTGATTTAAATAGAGCGACACATGTCCCTGGAGTATATCCAGGTCTACCAATAAGGTGGGAGTTTGGGTTTCTGCCAGAGAAAAAGCCACATTGATGGCTACTGTCGTAGTACCAACCCCTCCCCGCGCCCCCAAAACAGCAATGGTGTGGGTGGCACCATAAGAGCGGGCTGAGGCGGGTGCCACCTGGGACGGGGGCTGTTCATCGTCGGGGGAGTCGGCAGGGGCTTCGCCATAAGCACTTTCCAACATAGTGCTTACACGGTCAATCAACTCCACCGGTTCGGTGGGTTTGATGAGGTAATCGTCTACCCCGGCTTCAAACCCGGCCATTTTTTGCTGCACTTCGTCAACGGCCGTAAACATGATAATGGGTACTTTTGCCAAATGGGGTTTAGCCCTCATGCGCCGGCACGTTTCAATGCCATCCATCTCCGGCATCATCATGTCTAACAAAACAAGGTGGGGCAGTTCCTTGTCTGCCAATGGGAGAGCAACCACGCCGGATTCGGCCGTTATAATGCGATAACCTTGTTGCTCCAAAACACGGGCAATAATGTTGCGGGTTTCTGGGTGATCGTCTACCACTAGAATCTTAAATGCCATAGACCAACTAACCCTTTTACACTGGCGGCCAGGGGTAATGTCGCCCTGGCCCTGGCTCTAAAAACATGCCGTTGTTGATAAGGTGGTTTAGCCGTTTTTGCAAGGCATTGATTTCTGCTTTGGTCAACAACTCTTTCAATTGAGTTCGCAAGGCATGGGAATCTACCGCTAACTGATCGCGCAAATTAACCAGGTCAGCTAGCAGGTGGGGGGGAATGGGAATACGGGCAAACTCCCAAATAACCGTGCGAAGTTTATGTTCGGTGTGAAAACACACCCCGTGATCAATAGCCCACAAATGGTCGTCGTGGGGTGGGTTTTGCCCCTTTTGCACCAACACATGGCCGCTTTTACGGTCAGCGTTGTTAATCAGCAGGTCAAATAAAACAATTTGTTGTGTTTGGGGTTGGTAGGCGGGTTCCCCTTCAAAGGTGAAGTAGTGGCGTTCGGGGTCATGTTCGACAAACAGTTGCAGGGAGCCAATGCCGTGTGGCCCATCACGCAAGATGGTGGGGGGGACAATTGACCAGCCGAGGGCCTGGCTGAGTAAAAAGGCGGCCCGTTCGCGCAAACACAAGGTGCCCTGGGCAAAGTCCCACAACGGCCGTTCCCCGCGCCGGGGTTTATACACAGCCTCCGTTACTTCGTTTTCACCACATACACGCATGAGGAAGGTATAGTTGGAACTCCAGGGCAACAGCCCTTGAATTTCCAGTTGACCGGTTTGCAGTAGTTGTAGCTTGTCGGTGAGGTTCATGGCTGTATCGTTACCTTTGTCACGATTTCCCAACACATTTTAATACACATGCCCGTTTCGATGGGGGCAAAAGTGTCCATCTTTGTCAATGGGACGACCACAATTGCCACAAATCGGCCGTCCTGCCTTAATTACCTCATTGGTATGTTGGATCAGAGATTGCACTTGCAGCCGACTGGCCCAAAAGCTGACCACGTTAGGTTCTTCCTCTTCCTCCACCAATTCATACGCCACCAGCACCACCTGGTCACTTTTGTCATTATAACCCAGGCCCATGTTCCCCACGCGAAACAAAGGTTCCAACGGCTCACGCAGGCGCATATCCATCCACACAGGTGCCTGGGATTCGCGGGAGGCAGAGGGAAATTTTTGTTCCAGCTCCACCAACAAGGATTCCAGACTGTTCACCAACATCATCGCCTGTTCTTTTTCAATCACCACAGAGATGGTTTGTGAGCCGCGACTACCTTGTAAATAGAAGATGCGCTGCCCTGGTTCGCCAGTGGTGCCAACCGTGAAGTGATTGATGGGGTTCAGTTCAATATGACGAGCCATAATTTTTTCCAATTGTGTTACGGTTCAAGGAATCGTTATCGAACGAAAATTTATACACTTTGTGATGAATATACTCACAGAGGGCATAAACTGACATTTTTATTGTGAGATTGGAGATTAGGGATTAGAGATTGGAGATTTGCCAATCTCTAATCCCCTTCAGCAGAGTGTCAATTTATGATCTTATGCAGTATAACAACAAAATTTCACAACCATTACTCTTCTTTTTTCTCTTCTTCGATGGTCGGAGGTTTGAATGGGCCGTCA
>CAZPEJ010000372.1:0-5467 GCA_964585465.1 uncultured Ardenticatenaceae bacterium | reverse complement strand
GTAACTGTTCAGCCTCTCTAGGATTTAACCGCAAAGTACACAAAGAACACAAAGGTTTTCTCTGTCTTTTGCGCCCTTTGCGGTGAATCGTTACTAATATCTTTTGTATACCGTATAAGGCCATAAATTGATATTCTGCCGAAGGGGGTTAGAGATTGACCAATCTCTAATCTCCAATCTCCATAAAAACGTTAGTTTATGCGCTTTGTGGGTATCGTTAATCTCTCCCTTGGCCCAAATTAGCGGAATTCGATGTGGTATTCATCAATGGGTATGTCGGGGCGGTGGTTTTCTATCCAGGCGACGGCTTTTTCTAACAGCCCATGCAGGTAACTTTTGTCATTACCGATAGTGACCAGGCCAATAACGGCCGTATGCCACACATCCTGATGATCTACCTCTGCCACCGCCAGGTTGAACTGTTGGGGTAAACGGGACAAAATAGATTTCAGGATTTGCCGTTTATCCTTCAAAGAGTAAACACTTTCCAGGCGAAGTTTGAGAACACAGGTTGCTATGAACATGCGGGTAATTGTACAGAGATTGTCATGATTTAGCCCATCGGAGATAGGTCATGTTGGGTTTTTTGGATTTTGTGGGGGGTGCCGTGAAACGTGAGACGTGAACGTTTTCTGGCCATGGTTCACAGGTTATTTTTGGACGCTCACAAACAAGTAACCTCCTCGATTTCGGCCGTTTTGTGTTATAGTTGTCGCAAAATAACATTTCTTTTTCCGCCGCCTTGGGTTGCTTCGTGAAAGAATGCAAAAAAAGCACAGGCTCAAGGTATTTTTACGGATGAAGACGGAGTATGTTATGTCTCAAATGACGGATTCTAATTCGACAAAGGGGTTAAGAAATAGGGGGTGTTTATTTGCGCTGTTTTGGATAGCTGCTGCGTTTCTAGGGATTTTGGCGGTTTTGGCCGTTGTAGTTGTGACAACCATCAACAGAGCAGAAACGGCCGTTCAACCCGTTAGCGATTTGGTACGGCAGCTTTTTGTCCCTGCCACCCCGGTCATCTTACCCAGCAGCACCATCATCGTTCACCAAATTAACGACCTGGCCCGCCTGGAAACCGCTTCCGTCAACCTGGAAAAAATTATCACCGCCGAGCGCAACAACGACGTATTGTGGGGGGCTTTAGGAGAAACACTCATCTTTGTAGCACATGGCAAAGTGGTGGCAGGGGTAGATTTTGCCGCCATGAGCGAAGGGGACATTCAAGTCGCCAGCCCCACCGAGGTATGGATACATTTACCCGATGCCCAGGTTTTTGCTGATCTGCCAGTGCTGGACAATCAAAACTCCTACGTAGCCCACCGCGATACGGGCCTGTTAGCCAGTTCCGACCCCCAACTAGAAACCCAGGTGCGACAACAAGCTGAAGCTGTCATCCGCGAAGAAGCGTTAGGTACTGGCCTGATAGAACAGGCCAACCTCAACGCGGAAAACTATATGCGGAATTTTTTGTTGGGGTTGGGGTTTGTAGAAATAAAATTTTTCGACGAAACACCCCCTACTCCTCTACCTTTTGAGCCAGAAATTCCCAAAGGGTTTGTGACAACAACCCCAGTACCGTGAGGGAAGCTACCCAGTAAACAGTGAACAGTGGGCAGTGAACAGTGCGGTTATCCTGCGTAGCTCCAACCCATTTCTGGCAGGGTCAGGGTATCTGCCACTTCGCCGGGGTTGAGGATGCCTGCGTGGACAACTTCGCCTACTACCACGTCATGATCGCCGCCAATGTCTAATACCTGCACCACTTTACACTCCAGATAGGCAGATGCCCCAGCTAAAATGGGGCAACCTGTCTCTGGGCCGAGGGTGTATTGGGCATTGTCCATTTTATCGGGTCGTTTGGCGCGGGCTTTGGTATAGGGGGAGATGGCTTCTTTGTCTGCTTTGTGAAACAGGTTGATGGCAAATACTTTACCGGCTGTGATAACGGTGTGGGAGTATGCCTTTTTTGCCAGGGCGATGGCGACCAGGCGTGGGGTAAAGGAAACTTGCATTATCCAATTGGCAACCATAGCGTTGACATCGTTTCCGTTGCGGGATGTGACGCTATAAAAACCATAAGGCATTCGGTGTAATACATCTTTTATTGGGTCATCTGACATAAATTTTTCTCCTGGGAAGTGGATGATAGTTGTCAGTTATCAGCCATCAACCATTAAAGTAGTAAACAAATTTTAGCACAGAACCCAAAAGGGTTTAGTGGTTGGTGGGGAAACGGCCGTTTGTGCCGAACCAATGATAGGTTGTTTGGGGTGAGTCGTTATGATGCAAGTCCCAGTCAGAATACCAGTTTTACGAGTTGTTACGGTTTTTCTGGGGCTATATTTTGCCGTTTGGGTCGTTTTAGAAGGGAATTTGCCACAAACAGTCTTGTTAGGTGGGTGGACAACGGCCGTTTTCCTGGTTTATGGGGGGCAAAAGCGGTGGGGTGGGCAGGAGGTGTCGGCGGGTTGGTGGGTGGTGGGAACGGCCGTTTGTGGCACCACCTGGAGTGTAGGCACACTACTCCTGACGCTCTTTTTCATGGCCCTCAAGACAGGTCTACACGCTCACGGCCCCGAATTTACCCCCGAACAAATTACCTGGGTCATTCAACAACTCCCCCTTTGGGGGGTTAGTGGGCTACTGGCTGGCATAGGAATTGGCTTACTATCACTCTACCTGGTAGCTCATCCTAAAGGCTCATAGCTCCCACTTTAGTGGGTTCACCGGCTGAAGCTGGAACTACGAACCTGTTACCAGCCGACTTTCCAATGCCTTCAAAGCCTGTTCCAGCGAATCCTGACGCAAACTGGTCGTGACATCCCCGCGTGTTCGCTCCAAAACCCCCCGCACCGTATCGGTGCGGCGGCGCAACCCACCCGTAATGGTGTCGTTAAAGTCGAAAGTCACCAGAACGCTGTAAATCTCATCCATCAAATCCAGTAATCGTTCCGACTCCTGATTGTGCCCATGACGAATAATGTCCAGAATACGGCGGCGCAACTCGGTGGTGGCTTCGGCCAACCCATTTAGCCAGGTATTGGACTCGGAGCCTAGTGCCGCAGGTGTGGGTAACGGCCGATTTCGCATCATGGCATAAACCAACTGTGCTTCCACATACTCTTTCACTGCATCCTGGGTATACCCGGCATAATATAACTCTGGGTATCGTTTTACCCCGGCAATCAAATTTTCGGTAGCCGTTTTTGCCTCGGCGATCAATGCCTCGGCGGCTTCCCACTCCTCGCGGTGCAAGGCCCGAATGGCTCGCGCGCATACGCTCACTAACGCCCGCGACTGTTGATACGCCTGGTCACGGGCGGTATTGGTCTGTTCAAACTGTTGTCGGATTGTCTCTGCGATTTCGTCTAACTGTTCCACTGCAACTCCTCTGGTGATACGCCTTGGCGGGTTATTCCCCTTTTTCCTCACTCCCCCCTTCGGCGGGCGGGAAACGGAAAAGCTGATCCGCTAGCGATATTTGCTGCGGCAGGCGAATTTCCCCAAATTGCCGTTCATAGTTGGCAATGTTTTGGCTGAGGGCGATTTGTAACAATTTAGCGTGCATGGGGGACATGACTACCCGCGACAACACCGTGCCACGCGGCATTCGCGGCAATACCTGGGCGAAATCTAACACCATTTCGGCCGGGGTATGGCTGATAAAGGCGACATTGGCATAAACCGCCTTGAGGTCTTTGGGGATGTCAATGGTAATACGAGCTGCTGGCGGCTGCGCCCGCGCGGGATCGTTATTTTCGCTCATGTTTTTCTCCTTTGTTTATCCCTGATTTGCAGGTAAGATACTATAAGTTTCCATAAACCGCAAAATGAACCAGAGAGGAGTTATGGCAAAAACAGAAAACCGTTTTGTTCCTGCGTTGGTTATTAGTTTTTGTCTGGGGGTGATGGTGGGTGTGTTTGTGATGCAGTGGACGGGTCGGGCGCGCCCGGCTCCTATTTACATTACTCCCCCAGAACCAACCCCGCTGCCCACGCCAGAGCCAACGGCGGGGCTGATGAATGTGTATGTGAATGGGGCGGTGGTTAACCCGGCGATTTATGAACTGCCGCCAGGGAGTTGGGCGGAACAGGCAATTGAGGCGGCGGGAGGGTTTACGGCGGAGGCGAATACGGCCGTTATCAATCTGGCAGCCCCGTTGACTGATGGGGCACAAATCTATGTGCCTACGTTGGCCGAGAGGGTAGCTGAACCGCCCGCTGGTGTGAGTGAACCAGAAACGGCCGAATCGGCTGCTGTGGAGGGTGTGGTGAATATCAACAGTGCCACTCTGGAACAGCTGGACACGTTGCCGGGTATCGGCCCCAGTACCGCAGAAAACATTATTGCCTACCGGGAACAACATGGCCCGTTTGCGACCATTGAGGCCGTTATGGATGTACCGGGCATTGGTCAGGCCAAGTTTGACCAGATTAAAGAGCTAATCACGGTTGATGAGTAGAAGTAAGGATGCCTGAAGAGGTTTTACCAGTTCCGCTGACGTACCTGGCCCGTATTCCTTTTTGGTTGAGAGGAAAACGGCCGATTGTGCCCCCACAAAAAGCCCTCATTGTGCAGCCCGGCCCGATTAGTCATGTGATGTTCACGACCCCTTTATTAACCAGTTTGAGCCAGGCATTCCCCAAAACGCGGTTCGATTGGTTGGTGAGCGAGTGGGCCAGACCTGCCATTGTGGGTAATCCTCGCCTGACGGAAATTATCAGCACGGGTAAACAAACGTTAAATGAGTTGCCGAAAGCTGCTTTACAAGAAATTATCAGCCAGTTACAGGATACGCAATATGACACCTGTTTTATTCCCCATCGTTCTAGCTGGTTTAGCTGGTTTGCCTGGAAAGTGGGTATTCCGCAGCGTGTTGGGTTAAATGTGGAAGGGCGTGGTTTTGCCAATACTTTGCCGGTGCGGTTGCCCGCTGGAGAAAAACATGAAGCAGCTTTGTATTTGTCGTTGGCGGCCGCGATTGGAGTGGATTGGCAAGCTGCTCCGGTAGGGATGGAGTTTTACCCGTCTGATGCCGACAGAACGGCCGTTACGCGACGGTTGGTGGATGACCTTGAGTGGTTGGGGGATTGTCCGTTGATGATTTTGCATCCGGGCGGGGGAAGTCATCCAGCTTTTCGGGATGAACAAAAACGGTGGCCGGTGGAACGGTTTGCTTTGTTAGGTAGTTACCTCTCGCGGCAATATCAGGCACGGGTTTTGTTGGTGGGGGCAACGGAGGAACGGCCGTTGTTGCAAACGGTTTCCGGCATGATGGCTATTCCGGCGGCGAACCTGGCCGGGCAGTTTACATTGGGCGAGTTAGGTGCGCTTTGTGAAGTAGCTGACCTGTACGTGGGGAATGACACCGGCCCTACCCATGTGGCGGCGGCGGTTGGCTGTTCAACCATTCATATTTGTGGCCCCAGTGACCCGGCTATTTCCAGCCCTTATGTGACTAAA
>CAZPEJ010000371.1:0-5471 GCA_964585465.1 uncultured Ardenticatenaceae bacterium | reverse complement strand
TGTGTTTTTAGTATACTTTGCGGTTAAATCCCAAAGAGGCTGAACAGTTACGAAACTTGTTTATCTACATAGGGAAACACCACATGAAAAGCGGTGCCGTTTGTTCTGATTAGCTCTATATGCCCGTTTAACTGCCGTACCAGCGTGGTGACAATGGTTAACCCTAACGATTTGGTGTAAGGCAAATTGATTTTGTCTTCTGGAAAACCAATCCCATTGTCTGTGACACTTAGAGCCAATGTCTGGGAAGCCCGCTGCTGTAAGCCGATCTCTATTTGCCCTGGTCGCTCATTGGGGAAGGCGTGTTTGAGGGCGTTGGAAACAAGTTCATTGATGATCAGGCCACAGGGAACGGCCGTTTCTACACTCAAAAATATATCGGCAATGTTAGTCTGTATCTTCACCTGGGCGGCAATCGAACCAAACGATTGCCACAGATAATGGGTTAAACTCTCGGCATACTCCGCAAAATTAATCCGAGCCAGATCATCGGATTGATACAACTTTTCATGAATCAAGGCCATTGCCCGTATACGACGCTGGCTCTCCAAAAACATCTGCGATGCAGATGAATCTTGAATGTAATAGGATTGTAAATCCAGTAGACTCGAAATAACCTGCAAATTATTCTTAACCCGATGGTGTATTTCCTTTAATAATACCTCTTTTTCTTGCAGCGAGGCTTGCATTGCGGCTTCATGCTGTTTCGTTTTGGACACATCCCAAATTGTCCCCATCATTCGCTGCGGCAAACCCGTTTTTTCGTCAAAAATCACCTGCCCGATACATTGTAACCACCGGTTGGTATCTTGAACGGTGCGGTGTTCTACAAAATATACCTGGGTACGTAACAAAGCGTATTGGATGGCTTGCAAAATCACTTCCCGATCCGGCGGGTAAACGATGTCCAGATAAGCCTGATAAGTGCCTGCAAAAGATTGTGGCGAGACGGCCAGGATAGCAGCCACATTATCTGACCAGATGACACTGCCAGTGACAATATCCCAATCCCAAATACCAATCTGCGAAGCATCCATCGCCAGTTTCAGCCGTTGTTCGCTGCTGCGGAGTTTGCTTTCGGTGGCTTTTAATTCACCAATAGATTGAATCAATTGGAAGTTGGTCTGCTGGAGTTCGGCCGTTCGCAGGGTGACACGTTCTTCCAATTCGCTGCGTAACCAGGCATTGTTCAAAGCCATGGCTACTGCCTCGGCCAGAGATTCTGCCAGAGCCACATCACCGGGGGTAAAGGCGTTTAACTGGTCATCTTCAACATGCAACACCCCAAAAATGTGCCCTCCATACTTCATCGGCACCGACAGAACACTTTTGGTGGAGAGGTTTCTCATTTCATAATCGGCATCCAGAGAGACATCGGGCACCAGTTGGGTTTGTTCGGTGCGGATCGCCCGCCCTATCACCCCCTGGGTAATGGGAACCTGGGAATGGTCGGCATCCGTTGGTTCAATGTGGCTATCTGCCAGGTGAATGGTGTAGTTGCCACTGGCATCCAGAATGTTTAACCCGATGTGGTTCCAGGGGGTAAAACGGCCGATTGTTTGCACCGCTATTTGGGCCACCTGGGTATAATCTTGCATCTCGCTGACGGTGCGTAAGGTTTCGTACAAAATCTGTTGTTGCCGTTCTGCCTGTTTGCGAGCCACCACATCTTGTTCCAGGTTTTGTACCAGGTTTCTCAATTGAGCCGTCATGCGGGTAAATGCTGCTGCCAACACCCCAATTTCGTCCCGCGTCGTTACGGTGATGGTGGTGGTTAAATCGCCCTCTGCCACCCGATTGACAACGGCCGTTAGCTGCTGCAAGGGGCGAGTGAGCAAGTGGGAGAGAAAAACGGCCGTTATCAACACCCCACTCGCCAAAAAAAGTGCCAGCCACATGATGGAATTGGTTTGGGATTGAATAGCGGATAAAAACGCCCCTTCTGACTGCACATACACCACTTGCCAGGGGCGACTGCTCAGGGGGGCAGCGGCGGCAAAATAAAAGGTTGGTTTACCCGTTACATCCAGCGTGGTAGAAAAAAAAGAGGGTTCACTGTTTTGTGATAAAACATTATAAAAGTCAGCCAACCCGGCCGAAAGCTGGAAAAAAAGACCTGTCGGTATAAACCCGGTTGCGCCAAAAACGGGCGACTCGTCGCTTGGGGAAGGGGTAACGGCAGTGGAAACGGCCGTTGGGTTTGCCCCATGTGCCAGGTAAACCAGATTTTCATCCAGCAACATGGCAAATGTCCCCTCCTCCACCTGGTTTTGGGAGTTGACCAGTAATTGCTGCAAAACGGCCGTAGGTTGGCGAACCACCAAAACCCCCACCACCTCCCCATCATTCAAAACAGGGGCACTAAAGTAGATGACAGGATTTGGGGGATTTCCCTCATCGGGTTGAATGGAGGAGACAAACGGCCGTTTACTGTTTAACGGCTCTTCAAAATGGGCCAGCCCGGTTGCGTTTTCCCGTTGGTTGGCTGTCCCACTCATCAATAACAACTCACCCCGTTGGTCATAAAGGGCATACGAAACCTGCTGCGGGGTATCATAACCGGGCAAGATGTGTAACACCTCTATCACCAACTGTTCAGACTGGCTGCCACGCCGTTGCGCCGCAGGCAGGGCCAAATACGCTGCAAACCCCGGCAAGTGGGTTGTCAAAACCAAATGCTCCACATTAGATGTTACAAAACCATCTAATTCACCCGCCAGCTTTTGGGCGGCCCCCATCAAGACAGTTTGTGAGTGGTGGGTCAGGGTGGTATACAGGTTGCGCCTGGTCACGCCTCCCAGGATGAGAATGGGTAACAGGGTTAAGAGCAAAGAGATGAGGATAACTTTGGTTTGTAGGGTGTATCGGGGGATATGCCACAACAACAGCAAACCATACAAGATGACGAGGGTGAACCCTGTACCCCAGATGGACAGTAACTGGTTGTCGGCCCAAAACGGCCGTTCCACTGGGTTCCACACCTCTAACAACAGCAGCACCAGCCCGTTAAAAATTCCCACAACAATGGCCCAGTGCATCTCTCTGGGGGGCAACACCCGCACCGCCACCACCCCCACAACCACAAAAATCAGTATCACCCGCCCCAACCACAACCCAGAAATCAGCAGCGACAACAAAATCAGCAGCCCGCAGATGTTAATAATGATCAACCAGGCCGCCCGGCGCAAACGGCCAGCCCGAATCGTCCAGGCGATGAATAGCTCCCCGGCAATAGCCACCAGCACCAAAAGAGCAACGGCCGTAAATTGCCACACCCCACTTTGCACACCTGCCCGCAGAAAAATAAAAGCCGTCAGAGCGGCCAGCAGGCTTAAACTGAGTACCATGCCATAGAGGAAGCGGGTGAGAGCATCGTGATTGTCTTGTAAATCCCCATTGTATGACATAAAGCACTTTCCAGAGAGGTGATTCGTGAACAGCCAAAAATAAGTTAGTCGTCACGACTTTAGTCGTTCAAACCGCTGAAGCGGTTACTACAAACAAAAACAGGAAGTTATACTGCATAAGGTCATCAATTGACACTCGGCTGAAGGGGATTAGAGATTAGAGATTTGCAAATCTCTAATCCCTAATCTCCAATCTCACTATAAAAATGTCCGTTTATGCCCTCTGTGAGTATATTTCTTAGTACCTCGTTTATGTATTATATCCTCTGTAACTGTGCAGACATGCGATGTTTGAACCTTTACCCAAAACCCGTTTTTGCTCTACAATACGCTCCCATGAGCCAGCTACCTGTTTTTACCATCGGTTACGGGGCGCGCGAGATGGACGCGTTTGTGGCTGTTTTGCAGACCCATCAAATCGCTTATCTGCTGGATGTGCGCTCCAAACCCTATTCCCGCTTCAAACCCGACTTTTCTAAACAAAACCTGGAGGAGCATTTGAAAAAAGTGGGCATTCGGTATGTATTTCTGGGGGATACATTGGGCGGCCAGCCCGACGACCCAACCTGTTACAGCAACGGCAAGGTGGATTACGAGAAGCTGGAGCAACAACTATTTTATCGCCAGGGAATCGGCCGTTTGCGGCAGGCGTGGCAACAACAGTTACGGGTAACCATCATGTGCAGCGAGGGCAAACCAGAACAGTGCCACCGCAGCAAACTCATCGGCAAAACCCTCACCGCCGAAGGCATCCTGGTGATGCACATAGACGAAAACGACCAACTTGTGAGCCAATCGGATGTTATTGTCCGAATAAAAGGACAAACCAGTTTATTCGGGGAAGATTTTTTCCAGTTTACTTCCCGCAAGCGTCACCAAAAGGAGCAGAATCCAGATGATTAAAGTTGTGACGATTGGTGTTTATGGATTTACCCCAGAGACATTTTTCCGCGCATTACAAGATGCCCAGGTGGATACTTTTTGTGATATTCGTAAGCGGCGGGGTGTGCGCGGGTCGGCTTACGCTTTTGCCAATAGCCAACGATTGCAAAACCAGTTAACCCAATTGGGCATCCGATATGTTTACTCGGCTGAATTGGCCCCCACAACGGCCGTTCGCCAGCTACAACACCAGGCCGACCAGGCCACCCATACAGCCAAACGGCAACGCACCAACCTGGACACAGGGTTTATGGCAGCTTACCAACAACAAATCTTAAACCACTTTAACCTTTCTGCCTGGTTGTCAACATTACCCTCCGATGCCCAGACCGTTGCCCTGTTTTGTGTGGAGCGCGAACCAACCGCCTGCCATCGTTCGCTGGTGGCTGAAAAGTTAGGGCAAACCCTGGGTGTTTCTGTTGAACATTTACTGCCATGAAAGTTTTGATTGTTGCCAAAACCCGCATGGGGAGTGGGGCCTGTATTGGTGGAATTGGTGAAAACGGCCGTTCTGTTCGCCTGATTGCTCCCGATGCTGCTTTTAACGACCAGTTCAATAAGGAGTACCAGGTTGGCGAGTGGTGGGATATTGAATATACACCCGCCTCTGACATCATACCCCCCCACACAGAAAACCTGATTGTTCACCGCAAAAAACGTTTATCCCCCCAAGAACCCAACATCGTACAGATCATTCAACAATATATGCCGCCCAAAATGGGAGGGATTGACCAACTATTTGATGGGTTGGCGCAAATCAGCCCGTCAGGGCCGATATACATCGCTCAACAAAGCGGCATTCCTGCCTACAGCACCTTGTTTTGGTGCCCAGATCGGCCGTTACAACGAGATAGCAGCAACAAACGCATTCGCTACCGTTATTCAACGGAAACAGAAGTTTATACCCTTACCTTCGTTGGTTTCCAGGAACCAATCGCCGAAATTCCGGCTGGGACCTTATTGCGGGTATCCCTGGCCCATTGGTGGCGACCTTTAGACAATCCAGAAATGGAAACCCGATGTTATGTTCAGCTTTCAGGTTGGTTTTTGCCCCCTTCGAGTACCCATAAGACAGCAGAGAAACCACAAAAAACGGCCGAAACCCCAAAAGAAACCGTTACT
>CAZPEJ010000370.1:0-5505 GCA_964585465.1 uncultured Ardenticatenaceae bacterium | reverse complement strand
AGTATTTTGACTACATTTTTGAAGGTCAAAGCGAATTTATTGATGAACATCAGTTTGAGATCATCAGCCGGGCGGTTCAGTTTGCTCTAGCTGGCAAAACAGAGCTGAAAAACTGGATAGATTCAGAAAAGTAGCCTGATAAAGGATAGCCAAACAATACCAGGAAGAACTTTATGACACTTACTCCACTTGATCAGGTTGTTGTAACTGAAACTATTCACTTTTCAGATGAAGTTTTAGGCGAAACTGCCCTTCATATCCTCGAAACAGGTCTCAAATTGGTAGACGGGACTCTCACTGATTGTCGGGTTGTTAGCCAAAGTAAGGAATTGCTGGTGGTGACAGGAACTCTAGCAAATTTCTTGAATCACTCGGGGAGCAATGTAGAGGTACGCCTATATCTTTTTGAAGCTGAAACAATTTTTGCGTCTACAGAACGGCATTGTCTATTGCTCATTCATCATATACCAACCACCTATGTGATTGCTGATTTTTGGAATGCGTTTACATTGGATGAAACCAGTGCTGTACAGGCTATGTTTAGCAGTGCTTCATTTGCCAATCAGATGATGCTGTTTTCTACATTGGCCTATGAGCGCGCAACATATAGTGCGCCTGCTTTCCCCCCAGAAAAGGATACGCTTGAGGAGGATCAAAAATCCTTTATTAACCGCATCCGCCCCTATGTCACCGAAGGGTTTGTCTATGAAGTAGCGGCTACATTAAATGGCAAAACAAGTATCGAAGGTGAGGTCACACAATTTTCTTTGCAAGAAGCTTTTGATGCACTGTCTATTACTTCTATCTTTGAGGATCAAACTTTTGTGGCCCAAACAAAATTATCGGCCGTTGGGGCTGATTTTGTGCTTCGGTTTGTTTTTGCGTCTGCTATTTCGCCAGCCTCTACACCTCAATTCAGTATAGAATTTGAAAGCATTGGCCTCTCTTTCCCTTTGCAGGTTACATCCTCTGTGTTGCCGCTTGTGCTGTTGCAAGGGTCTATTACGATTGGCAACAAACTAACAGTTGAAGCTAGTTTTGATGTTACTTCTAAATATCTAATGTTAATGCTTACTGGCTTCCCAAGTTTTGAAGAGTTTGTAGCTCAATTTACCCATAGTTTTTCGATGGGTGATGAATTAGTTAAGTTTTTGCCGATTGAGCATTTTTCTGGGTTAGGAAGCATTACTTTAGAAGCACTCACGATTGGCATTGATTTTGCTGAGGTAAGTGTGGATTTTGTGCAATTCATTGTGGCTGCTGAGAAAACCCTTTCGCTTATTGGGGATGTAGTACAGGTTCAGCCAGCATTGATGGTGAAGATTCAGTATCCATTTGCTGATTATCGTTTTTTCGAGGTGGATGTTTACGGCCGTTGGTTCATTGAAAAAAACGAAATTGATACCGTTTTGTCTGCTTATTCAGATGAAGTTCAAGTGACAGCCCAGTTGGGGTTGGGGCAATCATTAAATGTGTCGCACCTTCTAAGTACGGTGCTAGGTAATGTCAAGGGTATTCCCAATCTGAACATTTTTGGCTTTGAATTTATGGGTTTTAAATCCGGCACTCAAACTTACTACGAGGTTGAACTAGACGTTGAGGCTGGCTGGCAGTTAGGTGTTATACCACTGACACTGGATAGTATTCATCTGGAGTTGGCTGTCACAAATGGAGAATTATCGGAAGTAAATCTTATTTCAAGGTTGGAATTAAGCGGTATCGTTTTTGCATTAACGGCCGTTTATGACCAGGATAACAAAGGATGGATATTTAATGGAGGGACAACCCCCGCAGAAACCATCCATGTAGGCCAATTTATTACCAGCCTGGCAACCGATCTGAAGCTCCAGTCTGACAATAAATTTTTACAAGCCTTTGAAACCATTGAGATTACTAATCTTTTTGTGGAATATCGCACATTTGAAAATTATCCCGCTCACTTCACTCTATTCCTATCGTTACACGCCGGAGGAGAGTTTGCCAGCTACCTGCCACTTGATGAAATTGTCGTGCAGTTTCAAAAAGACGACAGCAACATTATCTGGCGATTTGATGCAAAGGCAGACGGTAATCACAATGTATCGTCTTTAGTGAAATATATTAGTGATACCCATCATGTTCAAGTTGATTTACCAGTTAATTTAATCAACTTGTCTATTCAGAAACTTGGCGGTTATTACAACAGCTCAGAAGGGCATTATGGTTTTACAATTTACCTTCAAATAGAAGATCAGGTCAACGTTTATTTACAAATTGATTTAATCAAACAGCCCGAAGGCCATCTGGATAAAGAGCTCAGTGGGGTGTTGGTACTTTACGAAGGAACACCCGAAGAACTTACTTTTAATATAGGGCTTATTTCTCTCGCCCAGGCAACAGATTTTATTGCCTGGTATCATGCTGAAACAAAGAAAGCATTTTCCCTGCGTACTTTAGCTAAAGCTATAGGTCAAACGGATGAAAACGTTATTCCACCGTTTGATCTGGACATCCGCGATGCCCTCTTTGCCAGCCTAAGTTACCAAACCACCTCTTTAACAAGCGAAAATAACCAACCAGGAACAAAAACAGAAACAACATCCACTGGCAGCAGTAAATATCTTTTCGCCATAGTTCTCGATGTTGACCTTAATCTGGCTAAATTACCACTTGTAGGACAAATCTTTTCAGGTGATAAGAACGGGTTAGCAGGCATCAATGCTCTACAAATTATCTACACCACAGAAAACATGACTGATCAAGATGTTGTTTCTCTCAATCAGCTTGTTGAGATGGTTAGTAATAAGCCAGGCAGCAATTTGGAAAATAACAAACCCTTCCCATTGCCCTTCAACAAACCCACAACAGCTACGACAAATACACAAACCCTTATCGCCCTCAACAAAGGGTTAAACATCTCCGGCAATCTTAATCTAGGCATTGAGCAACTACCCATTTCTACGGGCGGCAGTCAATCGGCCGTTGGTGATGTGGCTCAAGTGCAAACCTTGCCTTCAGGCAGTCAAAATGGGGCAGTCTCATCTCAGATGACTTCACCTATACCTCCTCCCACTGGCAATGCCCAATGGTTTGCCATTCAAAAACAGTTGGGACCGCTTTATTTTGAAAAGGTAGGGGTGCGGTACGAAAAAGGTGAAATCTGGTTCCTGCTCAACGCCGATTTGTCATTGGCCGGTTTAACCATTGCCCTCGATGGCCTGGCCGTTAGCTCTCCCTTGCAAAAATTTGATCCACGTTTCCACCTGCAAGGTTTAGGCATTGATTACCAGGATGGACCACTAGAAATCGGCGGTATGTTCCTGCGCCAGACGTTTACAGATGCAAAAGGGGAATCTTACGACGAATATGATGGTATCGCCGTCCTGAAAACAGAGGAACTTTCTTTGAGTGCCATTGGTTCCTATGCTCGTTTAGATGGACATCCTTCGCTGTTCATTTATGCAATCCTCGATTACCCATTAGGTGGCCCGGCATTCTTTTTTGTCACCGGGCTATCGGCCGGTTTTGGATACAATCGTTTTCTCAACGTGCCACCGGTAGAACAGTTATTGCAGTTTCCCCTTGTTTCCGAAGCCGTTTCCCGCGCCGAAACAACCCCATCGAATAGCAATACAGTGCCGCTACCCGCCGATGGCAAGGGCAACCTGAACACCATGAAAAATACGCTGGCGCAGGAGATGGAAAAGCTGCACCAGTACATTTCGCCACAAGTGGATCAATACTTTTTGGCAGTGGGGGTTCGCTTTACCTCTTTTGAAATTATTGATAGTTTTGCCCTGGTGACTTTGGCGTTTGGCAGCCGTTTTGAATTGAACATCATTGGCCTTACTTCCTATGCTACACCACCTGGTGCCGATGAAGGTGTGCCTTCGTTAGTGCGGGTGGAATTGGCTATCAAAGCCAGTTTTCTACCCGACGAAGGATTTCTGGGAGTACGTGCCTTGCTGACCAACAACTCCTACCTCTTTGACCCGGCTTGTTACCTGGTGGGTGGGATGGCTTTTTATAGCTGGTTTAGTGGCCCTCACAAAGGGGATTTTGCGCTGACAGTGGGGGGCTACCATCCAGATTTTCATGTTCCAGATCATTATCCCCGTGTTCCGCGCCTGGGTTTTCTATGGCAATATGGCGACAAACTGAGTCTGAAGGGGGGGATGTATTTTGCCCTCACCGGCCATGCCATTATGGCCGGGGGTAGTTTGGAAGCAGTTTGGCAGGATGGTGATTTGCAAGCCTGGTTTAAGACAACGGCCGATTTTCTGCTTTCCTGGAAACCCTATCATTATGAAGCGTCTATGTCGGTAGATATTGGAGGGTCTTTAACTACCCATGCTTTTGGTACACACCATATCACTGTTCACCTTCATGCCGATTTATCAGTTTGGGGGCCGAAGTTTTCTGGGGTAGCCCATTTCGAGATCATTGGCATTCATTT
Organism: uncultured Ardenticatenaceae bacterium; assembly: GCA_964585465.1. GTDB lineage: Bacteria > Chloroflexota > Anaerolineae > Promineifilales > Promineifilaceae > CAZPEJ01. Next base: position 1,070 of record CAZPEJ010000370.1, on the reverse strand, counting down.
TTCCATTTCATTCGGCGATAAAAAACATATCCCGCCCCATCTTGAGTGGTCTGTTTTTCGGCAATCCTTTTTACCATTAGCCATTTATGGGGTTTCGGTGCAGTCCGGGCTGGTGAAGTCGCTCAAGGGGTATGAGTTGGACGACAAAGGTGAATTGGTTCAAAAAACAGGCAGTACGGCCGTTCACTGGTTGCTAAATCCCAAAGACCTGTCCTTGACCATTAACAGCCTCATCCCCATTCATTCGTGGCAACTTAATAACAACCCGGTGACTCAATTCACCCACACGGTAGGGGTCGCCCCAATGGATGTGCGGAAAGAGTACTTCACTTCTAATTTTGAAATAACCATCACCAACGAAGATTTTACCTTTGAACCTATCACCAAACCCGTTCCGGCTGGTTTATGGGGTAATATCTACGCTCCTACTGTCAACGACTCGTCAATGGTGCCTGATGTTGTGTGTGGTTTTCGGGTGTTCCTGAAGGGACATGCAGATGAAGGTGTTGGACATGCCATTGAAAAGAAAATGCTTTCGTCAGATACCGAAGTCATCAAAGAAGCCTATCAGTGGCAAACAACATGGGGAAACGCAGAAAAAATGGTAACAAAGCAGGCTACCAACCAACAAATAACCGACGGAGCCACAGAACCGGCAAAACAGCAAGCCTTATTACAGTGTCTTTTTCCATTGGCAGATGAGTCTCTTCTGAGCCATACGAGCAAATTAAATGCCTCAGACCTGTTGGCTCAACCCATGTTAGTAGAATTTAAGGATTAGGAATGTCTGATACGGAACTTACCTCCACACAGATCGAATTTTTACAGCATCATATTCCCGCTATAAAGTCGGGGTCTTATCGGCTTGAGTTGAAGCAGACTGTGGGGTTTAAGGGTGAAATCACCAGCAAAAACAAAGAGGATGGCAAAGAAGAAAAGGAGTCTGTTGAGAAAACCTATGAAGAAATTCCCTCTTTTTCTCAAACTTTCAGCATTCGTGGTGAACGCTTCAAACTGAACCCACAGGATATTGTGTCGGTCTTTCCGCCAGCCGATAGCAGTGGGGATCA
>CAZPEJ010000369.1:0-5514 GCA_964585465.1 uncultured Ardenticatenaceae bacterium | reverse complement strand
GAAAATCTTTGCGTTCTTTGCGTACTTTGCGGTTAAATCCTAGAAAGGTTGAGATTAGAGATTGGAGATTGAACTAATCTCCAATCTCTAATCTCATTTCTGTAAGTTGTTTAATTTTCGTTCCTCAGGGCTTACGAAACATGGTACGACACGAAACGATTTGAACCGCTCCTCATTCCTCACTTCCCCCCAATTTCCCCGCCTGTATTACGGTTGGGTGATTGTTGCCACCCTGGGAGTCACCGAAATGACCTCCTGGGGAATCCTGTTTTATGCCTTTTCGGTGGTTCTTAAACCGATGCAGACCGAACTAACCTGGAGCCAAAACACCTTTACTGGGGCGTTTTCGCTGTCGTTGTTACTTTCAGGGTTGGCGGCCGTGCCCGTCGGCCGTTGGTTAGACGAGTATGGATCGCGGGTTATCATGACGGTTGGCTCTTGCGCCGGGGTCTTGCTGGTGGTGGCCTGGTCACGAGTAACAACGGTTTGGGGGTTTTACGGGGTGTGGTTGCTGGCGGGATTGGTCACAGCGGCCGTTTTTTATGAGGCGGCGTTTACGGTGGTAGCCAACTGGTTTATCCACAAACGGGCACAGGCATTAACGTTACTCACCTTTGGTGGGGGGTTAGCCAGTGTAGTTTTTGTGCCTACTACAGAGTGGTTGGTGCGGCTGGTGGGCTGGCGATCCGCTTTGTTGGTTTTGGCTGGTATTTTGGCGGTGGTCACCATTCCGTTGCACGCCCTGGTGCTGCGCCGCCGCCCGGCCGACCTGGGGTTATTGCCCGATGGTGAACCAGTGACACCGACTGCGGCAAAAGGGGAAAAAACGAGTTTACCCCAGAGTGTGACCTTGCAAACGGCCGTTCGTCAGGCAGCTTTTTGGTGGTTGGGGGTCGGTTTCTCCTGCTCCATCTTCACCTCCATCTCTATCACGGTGTATCTCATTCCCTACCTGACTTCGCACGGTTTTAGTACCTCGTTTGCGGCGGCGGCTCTGGGGCTGTTGGGGGGCAGCCAGATACCCGGCCGGTTGTTATTTACCCCATTGGGGAATAAGGTATCGCGGTTATTGTTAACGGCCGTTTTGTTTGCCATGCAAATGGTCGCCCTGTTGGTGTTAATCACCTGGCCTGGTCAAACCGGGGTATTACTTTTTGCAGTTTTGTTTGGTGCGGGGGCGGGGGCCAGCTCCCCTGCACGAGCCGCTTTGTTGGCCGACCGGTATGGGGCATTACATTACGGCCGTATCAATGGGGTACAGGCGTTGGTGATGACCCTGGCAAAATCGGCCGCTCCACTGAGCATTGGCTGGTTGTACCTGGCAACCAACAGTTACCAACCTGTTTTGTGGGTGTTGTGGCTGGTATCGGGGGCAGCAGTGGTGGCTTTGTACCAGGTGTCAAGGTTGTAACCTGGCGAAATGACAAAAAAATGACCCTGCAAGGGACTGGAAACCTTGCAGGGCCTCCCCCAAAACTGGAAGACTACGCCCTTTAACCCAATAGAACTTAACTGAGAATGGTTCTACCGGATGGGGGCTGTTTAGGAGACATGTGAGAAACGGCCGTTAAACACCATACTTTTATCCCGGAAGCCTCGATCTCCACTGGAACAAAGTGGTATTGGTAGTTTTGGTGTATCCGGCCTGCCCGCTGCAAAATAAATTGTAACCACTCAAACATATTGGCGCGGGTTTGGCGTTTGTGTAACGGATACCCAACCATCACTTCTAAAATAGCTTCTGGTGCCAATTTCCAGGTAGGTTTATTTTGTTGTAAAACCAGATTCGCCCATTGCCACGACTCCTGGTGGTAATCCCCGGCAAAAACAACCCAGGTATTACAAACCACAATGGCTGCTTCCACCCATACAATTTTTTCTGTGTTTGACGCTAAACTGCATACTGGTTGAGCGTGATACCAGGTACTTCCATTCAGATCATCCAGTTGTGGTTCAAACATTTTTTCCTCCACCAAAATGACGCTGGTTGTTAAATTGAAATTGGTTCATCTCCAATCTCTAACTTCTACAACAGGGTAACGAAAAATAGTTCTCATGTCCTGTCCCTTTCCGTATCGGTTTTTAGAGATTTCAGTTGGAAAGGTTTCTCCCGTCCGGTAAACAATGTTTTCTCTTTGGTTTTGTGGGCAAAAAGTGGCAAAATCGAGACATCTAGTATCGGTTCTTCCGGGTATCGGCCGTTATACTGGTTAAAGTCATCTATTGATATTCTGTGGAAGGAGATTGGAGATTAGCGATTGGTTCAATCTCCAATCTCCAATCTCCAATCTCAGTTCTGTAATATGAAATCGTTTCGATCATTCCAGGAAGTGTTATCACAATTTGTCACCCGCGACGGCCGTAATTCTGGTCAACTGACGCGAAAAACGGCCGAACTGTTTGGTGGCGAGGTACAAAGTATTCCCAAACCAACCCTGGAACGCTGGTTAAAAGGAGAGGTCAAAAAACCCCGCCAGTGGCAAGACATTGTGAAAATCGCTACTGCCCTGCGCCTGTTAAAACCAGAAACGGATGAACTGCTGGCTTCGGCCGGGCACCCCACCTTGAACGAACTGAGAACCACCACCGCAGAAGACGACCTGCCACTTTTTGCTTATTGGGAAAAATCCTCCCTGCCCTACTCTTCCCTCACCCCCCCTTTCCAGGCCCCGCCCGATTTGCCCGACTTTACCGGCCGCAGCCACCTGTTACACCAGTTGCGAACGGCTTTGTTAAACGAAAAGTCCCATCGTGTCTTCTGCCTCATCGGCATGGGGGGCATTGGCAAAACATCCCTGGCGGTTCATCTGGCGTATCAACTCAAAAACCACTTCCCGGATGGTGTGTTATGGGCACAACTGGACAAAACCGATACCATGACCCTCTTACGCACTTTTGCCGAGGCTTATGGGCATGATATTAACGTCTATACCGATGTGAATAGCCGCAGCAGTCGGGTGCGGGAAATTCTGGCGGGAAAACGGGCTTTGATCATCCTGGATAATGCTGACCAGGACGAAATGATACGGCCGTTACTTCCCCCCAAAGGCCCTTGCGCTGTCCTCATCACCACTCGCCGCCAAGACCTGGCCGTTACCAATACGGCCCATCGGTTTGACATTGACTCGTTTGACGTGGAGAAAGAAGAAGCTCTGGCTCTTTTCGGCCGTATTTTGGGCGAGGTAAAAGTGGCTCAGGAACGGCAAACGTTCCAGCAAATTGCTGATTTACTGGGGCATCTGCCCCTGGCTCTGGCAATTGTGGCGTATCGGCTGAAATATGAAGCCGGGTTACCCAGCGACGGTTTGTTGGCGCGGCTGCGGCAACAGCACAAACGCCTGTCCGAAATTCGGCGCGGCGACCAAAACATTCAACTGTCTTTTGACCTGAGCTATGCGGCTCTGCCGCCGGAAGAGCAACACTTTTTTGCGGCGTTGAGTGTTTTTGTGGCAGCCGATTTTGATGGGGCAGCAGCATCGGCCGTTACCCACACCCCCGGCGAAGAAACCGAGGATTACCTGCGCCACCTGCACAATCTCTCACTCATTCAGCCAGACCAGATCGGCCGTTATCGCCTGCACCCACTCTTGCAAACCTACGGCCGGGTCAGGTTAACAGAAACCACCCCCCTGTTACGCCTGGTCAACTACTTCATACAATTCGCCCAAACCCACCAACACACCTTTGCCACACTCGATCTGGAAACTGAAAATCTGTTAAACGCCCTGGAAATTGCCAGAGAAAATGGCCTCATCGAGCCATCCATCCAGGGCATTTCAACCTTGTACCCATTCTTGCAATCCAGAGGGTTATACGAGCCAGCCCAACATTACCTGGAACACGCCCTGCAAACCGCCCAAAACACCCACAACATCACCGCCCAGATAACCCTATTCAGCGATCTGGGGCATCTGGTTGGCAAACGGGGTCAATACCAGCAAGAAGGCATTTATTATCAAAATGCCCTGGCGTTGGTGCAACAACACCCTCCCCCCGAACCAGACACAACCACGCTCATCAAGTTATTTAACCGATTAGGCTCCCTGACTTATTACCAAAGCCAGTTTGAGCAATCGAAACAGTATTACCACCAGGCATTAACCATGGCTACACAAACACAAAACACGCCCCAACAAATTGCAATTCAGAACAACCTGGGCCTTTTAGCCTTTACGCAGGGAAAGTACCAGGAAGCAGAAACCTATTACCAGACCGCCCTCCAAGAAGCGCAAATCCTGGGGGATAAACAGCGCATGGTTACCCTGGTACAAAACCTGGGTGTCCTGGTTGAAACACAAGGGGATTATGCCACCGCCAAAAACTACTTCACCAAAGGTTTGGAACTATCTTTGCAGTTGAATAATCCGGAAAATCAAAGCCGTATTCTGGGAAATCTGGGCTTGGTGGCTCACGCCCTGGGAAACTTTAGCGAAGCGGCTGGTAATTTTCGTGAAGGGTTGATGTTAGCGGAAAAAATAGGGCACACCCAGTTAATCAGCCAGCACCAATCTAATTTAGGGCTGGTTTCGCTCAGTCGGGGCCACTACAAAGTGGCAGATGCCCATTACCGCGAAGCAGCTACTCTGGCCCGGCAAGGGAACCGCCCCGATGCCCTCTGCTCCATTCTAAATGATTGGGGGGAGTGCCAGATAGCCCAAGAAAAATGGGGAGAAGCCACCCGATCCTTTTCCGAAGCGAATAAACTGGCGCAAAAATCCCATCTGCCGCAGCAAATAGCAAAGGCTCTTTATGGTTTGGCGCGGCTGGCCGCAGCACGCGGAAACACAGAAGAGGCGCGACGGTTGGGTAATGAAAGCCAACACATTTTTGATAGTATCGGCCACAAGCGGGCCAGTGACGTAACATGGTGGTTAAAAGAGTTGCCTCAAAAATAAGCAGATTGGAGATTGGGGGTGAACCAATCTCCAATCTCTGTTCTCTCAACTTTGACCAACCCACAACACCATCAATAACTCAAACCATCTCATAAAATCTGTATCTGTCCCTGTCATTGTTAAATCCCTCCAGGCAAAAATAACGGTTTGGGTGATTTCTGCCTTTGTTATGAAACTGTGTCTTTCCCCGGCGCCAGGGGATTGACTTGTCAGAGACCCTATAGGGAAACGTATGCCGGAAAGAGGTTTCTTAAGCCTCTTGCCATACCATCTTTCCAGGAATTTAAGGAGTTATTTCCTATTGACTGTTTAACAGGTATAATCACCAGTTATTAGTGCTATTCACTCCTAAAAAGCTGTATTTGAAAGGTATGCCTACAGCATAGAAAAATTTGAGGGTATGTTCTTGTACAAACCGTACTAAATTCGTACTAAAGGGTGTGGTGGTGGTTGGGCTGTTCTGGCGAATAAATTCGCGGCAACAGTTACAAAGTCCGCCTTCGCGGACTGGAAACAGATTGATATAGGGTGTTACCTGGCGAAACGGCCGTGCAACAGTTACAAGCCTTCGCGGACTGGAAACAGATTGATATAGGGTGTTACCTGGCGAAACGGCCGT
>CAZPEJ010000368.1:0-5522 GCA_964585465.1 uncultured Ardenticatenaceae bacterium | reverse complement strand
TGGTGGAGGTATTTGATGTAACCTTTAGTGGGTATGGTGGGCAGCCGATTAAGGGGTGGTTTGTACTGCCGCGTCAGCGCACTGAGCCGCTGCCCTGTGTGGTGGAGTATATTGGGTATGGGGGTGGGCGAGGGTTGCCGGTGGATTGGTTGTTGTGGGCTAATGTGGGGTACGCCCATTTTGTGATGGATACACGCGGTCAGGGGAGTGTCTGGCGCACGGGTGACACGCCTGATCCAGAACCGGATGGCTCTAATCCGCAGTTTCCAGGGTTTATGACGCGAGGGGTGTTAAGCCCGTATACCTATTATTATCGGCGGGTTTTTGCCGATGCGGTGCGGGCAGTGGAGGCGGCCTGGTCATATGGGGCAGTAGATGGGGAGAAAACGGCCGTTTCTGGCGGCAGTCAAGGTGGTGGTATCGCGTTGGCAGTGGCCGGGCTGATGCCCGATGTGGCGGCATTGTTGACCGATGTGCCCTTCCTTTGCCACTTTCGTCGCGCCAGCGAAATTGTAGATAGTGCCCCATACAACGAAATTGCCAGGTTTTGCCAACGGCATCGCGGCAAAATAGACACGGTGTTTAACACCCTGGAATACTTTGACGGCATGAATTTTGCCGCTCGTGCCCATGTGCCAGCCCTCTTTTCAGTTGGTTTGATGGATGAAATTTGTCCACCTTCCACTGTTTTTGCGGCTTATAACCATTATGCCGGGAACAAAGAAATTACCATCTGGCATTACAACCATCACGAAGGGGGCGAAAGTTTCCAAACCATAGAAAAGTTGAAGTTTTTGGCTCGTTTGTGGGGAAACTGAGATATAACGGCCGTTATGTTTACAAATCTACACTCCCAGCCTATAATCCCGACCATAGGATTAGCACATGAGTAGTCCCATTACTTCGGCCGTCAAACGAGTCCCCATCACCGAAGAGGGAATTCCAGATGTAAACTACATGAGTCTGGCAAAGTTGCGCCAGACCCTTGCCGATTTATTCAGCGAAAACGATCTGCGGAACCTCTGTTTTGACCTCAGCGTAGATTATGAAAACTTGCCTGCGGTGGGCAAATCAGACAAGGTGCGGGAACTGATTGACCACTTCAAACGGCGGCAACGGCTCAACGTCTTGCTGGTGGCTGTGTTGGAACAACGGCCGAATATTGATTGGCAACTATTAGCTGTTGAAGAAGTTGCCTCGGTTCAACCCTCCCCATTTTCCCCCGGTGACCAAAACAACACCATGCTGGCTGGCAAAAGTTTCACCATGCTGGTGCGGTTCATGCGAAAACCAGAAGTAAGAGCGGCCGTTATCGCCTTCCTCACTGATTTCCAGGCTGGTTCCACCCAAATTGACCTGATGAACGATTACAAACGGGTGCATGACCTGTTTCAAGAGCTAGAAAACCGCTACTTCCTCATTTACAACGACCAAAAACGACTACCCGACGACGACATTGCCTGGGACAGCATCGGCATGAACGAGCCGGAATTGCGCGGCAAAATTGACGATCTGTTAGACACCGCCAAACGAGCCACCTTCTCGGCCACCGACGAAGCCCGATGGACACAACAACTGGAAAAGGTCAAAACCGACATGCGACAAGCAGTAGAAGAGTTTGACCTGGATCGGTTGCAAGATAGTACTCGCCTGCTCTACCGCATTCTCAACCGGCAACCCTCGCGTATTAACGCCCAACTGGTTGCCACCGCCAGTGCGCTGCGCCTGGATGCCCTGGAAAAGGCAATGATAACGATTTGTGATAACCTGGGCGGCGACGAATTTGACCTGGAAATGGTGCATCAAATTCGGGAAGGGGTGGTAGCGTTGGCGGGTTTGGACGAACGGCTGAGTGGGTTGGTGCGCGAACACAATGCCTGGCAGGAGTTGGACGATGAACTGCGCCGGGTCGAGGGTGGGCTGGATCAAGGGATTGAGGAGTTGCAAGACTCCTGGGAAGACCTGGAACCCTTAACCCGCAAATTGTATGGTAGCTCGACCGAGGAGTGGGCGGTTTCGCTGCAAAAAATGGCTTCTTCGTTGGAGCAGGCATTGGATGAAGGAGCCATTGCCAATGTACGCCGCCTGTTTCGCCGCCTACGCAGCCAGGTAGGCCGCCGTTTTCGCCGGGTAGATTTTGAACTGCTCACCCTATGCCAAAACCTGCAAAAGGTGGGTGAGTCGTTGGATATTTTGTTACGGAATTTTAAATAGGTATGACTGTCAAGTTATGGGCTTCATATGGCGTAAGAACCATGATTACGCCATACGCAACACACTGATGGATGATCAAACTGAAATCACTCCCTTCCTTTCTCTGGCTTCTATCCGCGAAGCACATAAAGAACTGCTGCAAAATCGGCGGGATGACACCGAATCGGCCGATTTTTTGCAAACAGTAACCACCTTTCTCCAACGTGCCCAGGCGGGTGGGGCGTATCTGGATGATGATCAGGAGCGTTGGGCGGCGCAAAATTTGCTGGATTATTGGGAAAACCAGCTATTTCACGCCGGGGCCGAACCCCCCGATGCTCTGTTAGTAGAGTTTAACCCCTTGTCGCAGCCAGAAATTCCCGATGAGCGATGCCCTTATCGCGGCCTGGAAGCATTTGTGGAAAAGGATGAACACCTCTTTTTTGGGCGGGAACAGATTGTGCAGGAGTTGATTCAGCAGATTGACCTGACGCAAATGGTAGCCATTATTGGCCCCTCTGGCAGTGGCAAATCGTCGTTGTTGCTGGCGGGGTTGTTGCCCAAACTGGAAGCGGGGGTGTTGCCGGGGAGCGAGACATGGCACTATTTTCGGCCGTTTGTGCCCGGGTCGGCCCCCTTAACCCAACTGGCGCGTCTGTTGGAGCCAAAAGGTACGGGTTCGGCCGATTGGATGTTGGAACATTTAGAGCAGTTCAAAACCAACCCCCACCACCTGACATCTCTGTTAAGCCAGCCGGGGCAGCCAACGGCCGTTTTGGTCATTGACCAGTTTGAAGAGGTTTACACCCTTTGTTTCGACGAGATGGAGCGCACAGCTTTCATTGATAACCTGCTCAACCTGCTGCAAATTCGCACCCACCGCCACCTGGTTTTGCTCACCATGCGAACCGACTATGAAAGTTATCTGCACCGCACCCCCTTGTTGCACGGCTTGATAGAACAAAGCACCATACGGCTCACGGCGATGAATGCCGCCGAACTGCGCGATGCCATCGAAAAACCCGCCGCCGCCATTGGCCTTAAATTTGAAGAAGGGTTAGTAGATGAGGTGATTCGGGAGATTTTGGGTGAACCTGCTGCTTTGCCCTTGCTGCAATTTGCCCTGTTGCAGTTGTGGGAGAACCGGGAACGGAACCGCATCACTTGGGAGTCTTACCGTCGCCTGGGTGGGGTGTTAAAAGCGTTGGGCAGTACGGCCGATTCTCTTTATGAAGGGTTGTTGCCCGAAGAACAGGTCACAGTCAAACGTATTTTCCTGCGGATTGTGCGCCCCAGCGAAGGGTTAGAAGTCACACGAAATCGGGTGCGGCGCAAAATTTTGTACCAATCGGGCGAAGCCAGCGACCGGTTAGACCGGGTGTTGGATAAGCTGGTGCAGGCGCGGCTGGTGCGCCTGACCAAAGGCATCAACCCCAATGATGATCAGGTGGAAGTGGCCCATGAAGCCCTGGTGCGGAACTGGCCGCGCCTGATTAGCTGGCTGGAAGATGAACGGGTAGCCCTGCGCCACCGCCAACGGCTGACAGCCCAGGCGGAGCATTGGGAGTCGTTGTCCCATAACCCAGGGGCGTTGTTGCGCGGGGCGGCGTTGCAAGAGGTGTTGCATTATACCGATTTGAGTGTGTTGGAAGCGGAGTTTGTGGAGGCCAGCAAAGCGGCTATTTTGCAGGAGGAGCAGGAAAAAGAGGCTGTCCGGCAGCGGGAGTTGATCCAGGCTCAAGAGTTGGCGCAGGAGCAAAAGGCACGGGCCGAGGCCCAGGCTATTGCGGCGCGGCGGCTGCGTTTTGTCAATATCGCGCTGGCAACCATTTTGCTGGCGGCGGTGATGGCCTTATTGCTGTGGAGCAATTACAGCAGTTTACAGGCGGATGCGGCGTTGTTGGAGGTGGAGTCTACGGCCGTTGCAGTGCAAGGGACAACTCAGGCATTGGTGGCTCAATCTACCATTCAATCCCAATCGCTGGTAGAAGCCACTACCCAGGCGCAAATTGCTACCAGCCAGGCACAATCGGCCGGGCGGGCCACCGGAGAAGCGGCGTTGGCAGGAACGGCCGTTGCTGCCACGGCTACCTTCCAGTATGAAACCGCGCTGGATGCTCAAGGCACCATTGCGGCACAGGCCGCTCAAACGGCCGTTAACCAACCCACCACCCAGGCCACTTCCACCCCCTCGGCCGAACTGCTGTTAGCCCAATTCCAGGTAGATGCCCAACTCAAGGCCATTGTCCGCCCCAAAGACAATATGCGAATGTATTACATCACCGGCTCGACCTTCCAAATGGGGGCGGCTCTGGAAGACCCATTGGCCCAACCCCATGAACAGCCCGCCCACACTGTCACTCTGCACAACTTTTACCTGGATGAACAAGAAGTGATGGTGCATCAATTTGCTGCCTTTTTGAATGAGATTGGTGGTTATCGGCAAACGTGTGGGGGTGGCAGTTTTGATTGTGCCAAAACGGGTTTTGAAACGCAATACACCTACTTGCTCAACAATGTGGGCTTTTATGAACCTAAAGCAGGGTTTGAAACGTACCCGATCAACTGGGTTAGCTGGTATGGGGCACAAGATTACTGCACCTGGGTCGGGGCGCGGCTACCCAGTGAAGCAGAATGGGAGTATGCAGCTCGCGGCATAGACGGCCGTTTTTACCCCTGGGGGAATAGTGATCCCTTGCCCAACCAGGCGGTGTTTGGCATTCGTCCTAGCGGGGAATCCTTCGTTTCCGCCTTCCAACCCACCACCGCCCTGGTAACGGGAGCCAGCCCCTTTGGCATCTTTGGCCTGGCGGGCGGGGTGATGGAGTGGGTGCAGGATTGGTACCAGGCAGATTATTACCAGACCAACCCCGGTGCCACCGTGAACGAAAATAACGTCACCGGGTTGAAGGTGTTGCGCGGCGGTGGCTGGATAGATGCAGCCGATGGCCTGCGAACCACCACCCGCTACAGCCTGTCGCCCCAATTGCCTGCTGTGCTGCGGGCGGGTGATCTGGTTTATAGTGGTGTTGGTTTCCGCTGTGCCCTGGACGCGCCGTAGGTGGTATCGGTATTTGGTACTCAGTGGGCAGTACCCAGTGGGCAGTACTCAGTGGGCAGTACCCAGTGGGCAGTACCCAGTGGGCAGTACTCAGTGGGCAGTACCCAGTGGGCAGTCAAGCCCTGACGCTGTACTGTGTGGTGGGGCCAGGTTGGGGGAAGCCAATGTGTTAAAAGCCATCGGTTTCTTTTAGATGGATCAGGGGCAGGCAACGCAGCGGATAGAAACGGATAAACGGATGGGTGTGCAGCGGATAGAAACGGATAAA
>CAZPEJ010000367.1:0-5544 GCA_964585465.1 uncultured Ardenticatenaceae bacterium | reverse complement strand
AGCGGGTTTTTGAGTTCGTGGTCAAGGCGTTGGTGTAATGGTTCATCCTGGGCGGCTCGTTCTTCGCCATATCGCCAGGCCAGGCCTTTTTCACACAAATGGCGCAGGTAGGAATCGGCCGTAAATCCTTCGGGCACATCAAACAAGGGCAGGTGATACCCCTTTGGCTCTAAATCCAGATGGCACATCTCTGCAATCAGCAGGCTGTTATCCAATGCCCCAGGGATATGACCAAACAGTTTTGCCATTTCTTCATAGGATTTGAGGTAATACCCTTTGTTGGAGAGGCGCATCCGGTTGGCGGTCTGGACAGTGCTTGTGGTTTGGATACAGAGCAACACGTCGTGCGGATCCGCTTCTTCCGGGGTAGTGTAATGCACATCGTTGGTTGCCAGGAAACGCAGGTTATACCGGCTGGCAAAGTTGAGCAGTTCGTTATTAACCTTTACCAGATCAGGGATGTCGTGGTCTTGTAGCTCCACAAAAAAGCGGTCAGGGCCAAAAACATCCAGGTAATACCCCATCAAGCGGTGAGCTTTTTTTAGATCGCCGTGATGAATGGCTCTGGGAATTTCGGCCGACAGGCAGCCAGTGGTGGCAATGAGGCCCTCGGCATGTTGCGCCAGGTAATCATGGTCAATACGTGGGCGGTAGTAGTACCCCTCTAACTGGGCAGTGGAGGCAATTTTGAGCAAATTTTGGTAACCAACCTGGTTTTGCGCCAGCAGCAGCAAGTGAAAACGTTCTTTGTCCAGTTGGGGGTCTTTGTCCTGCATTTTGCGGCTGGCAACATAGGTTTCGATACCAACGATGGGTTTGATGCCGTGTTTTTTGCAGGCGCGATAGAAAGGAATCACCCCATACATTGCCCCATGGTCGGTGAGAGCCAGGGCGGGCTGGCCGAGGGATTTGGCGCGGGCGGCCAGGTGATCCAGCCGACTTAATCCGTCGAGCAGTGAGTATTCGCTGTGAACATGGAGGTGGACAAATTGGTTGAGGCTATTTTCGCTCATAAACAAAGAGATTTGAGATTGGAGATTGTTAGGGAACGCGAATTAAATAACCTACAAGGGATTAGAGATTGGAGATTGAATCAATTATTAATCTCCAATCTCAGTTCTGTAAGTTGTTTAATTTTCATTCCTAATCACTCAGACATACGACGTTTTGTTACGTCTGAAAAAGGTGTGTTGTGGTCAATTGTTGTAGTAGTCAGCAGTGACGGGAGTATAACACAGGCCGTTAGAAAGGGTGTAAATTTTAAGGTTGTTTTGTTTGGGATGAACCCGAATAAAATATCGTATGTCTGAATGGTTATAGATCAGGTACAATTTCTGATATGGAGTTCAAAATCAAACGGTTACATGCCTCACGGGATCGTTTTCGCGGCTATCACCTTTTTGATGACCAAAATAGCCTGCTGTTGGTGGCGGAATATGGAATGCCTTGGTCTGGTAAACCACAAACTGTGCGTTTTGGTGCGCCCGACGGGAGGGCGATTGCCACGTTGCAACAAACGACTGCCCAGGCGAAAAGCGGCACCGGGCGACTCCAATCTACGTTTGTGGTGGTGTACCAGGATGCGGTGTATGCGATTTTGATGGCATATTACGAAAACGGCCGTTCCCCCTACTTCCTCCTCGAAGTGGACAAACTGCGCTGGTTGGCGTTTGCTCCCGAACCCGATGATGAAACCACCCCTTTGTTATCCCTCTACGACAACTTTTCTGGTAATGTGCGCTTTTTTAACCCGGCCGTCCTGCCAGCCACTTCACAACTGGTAGGAGGGGTGTATAAAACGGCCGAACCGTTCCACCTCTCCGTCACCCTCCCCCCCGACACCCTGCGCCAACCCGCCCTGGTGGCCCTGGCCCTGACCTTCCTCATGGATGCCCAGGTCTTTTAACTATCAAAAATTCTCGCGTAGGAGCGCAGAGGGAGGAAAACCAAAAATCCGTGTCCATCCGTCCCCTCCGTCCCATCTGTGGTTAATCCCCCCCAAATACCTCGCTCAATCCGTGCCTATCCGTCTCCTCCGTTCCATCTGTGGTTAATCCTCCCCCACCCCCTCATTCACAAAGTTTTGCAGTAACTCATCATGGGCTGGAACCTGGTGCAAATAAGCGTGGCGGGTTTCTGGATCGGCAATGTTGTTGGCACTTTGTTGCAACAAGGTGTGGGCTGTTCTTAAAACGGTTTTAGCCCGAACATCCCCCGCCGCCCGCAACACCCGCCAGCAAACCAAATACACCCAAAACGGCTCTGTTGCCCCCTCTAATGTCTCATGTTCCAGATAACTGAGAATGTCAGCCACCCGTTTTTTGTCCGTCTCCATCTCGCCCATCACCAGAGCCACCTGTGCAAACCCCGCTACCACTTCCATCAATCGCCCACCACTGCCAGCCCGTTGCCGCAAAGTATACGCCTGCTGATACACCAGTTCTGCCTGATGCCAATGTTTCTGGGCAAAGAGGACATGCCCCAATGTGAGCAACACGTACCCTTCCAGGTAGTGCGCTTCGACATCGCGGGCAATGTAAAGGGCCTGGTGACAATACTCACGCGCCTGCTCCAGGTGGTTGGTGAGGTAAAGGAGCAAAGCCATATCTGCCAACACCGAACCCTCTCCCCGCCGATCTGCTACTTCCCGTTTCAAATGGAGGGCTTCTTCATAATATGCCTGGGCTTTATGATAATTCCCATAAATGCTGGCAACGCTGCCCAGGTTGTGCAAGGTAAAACTTTCGCTTTGGCGGTCGCCTATTTCCCGATCCAGATGCAGCGATTGTTGATAATAAATTTCGGCTTCGGTAAATTCATGTAAAACCAGGGCTGTGCTGCCCAGGCAGGAGAGGGCAATACTTTCGCCCCATTTGGTGCCAGTTTCGCGGGCGATCCGCAAAGATTGTTGATAGTGGGATTGGGCCAGGGCGTAATCACCAAGTACATAGGCGATGTTGCCCAGGTCTTTGAAGGCTACACTTTCCCCCTGGCGATCTCCGGCCAGGCGGTAAAGCTGCAAGGCGCGTTCCTGGTAGACCAACGCCTGATCATATCGGGCCTGTTGCCAGGCGATCATGCCCAGGGCACCCACACTTTCGGCTTCAATGGCGGTTAATTCGGCCGTTTTTGCCAATCCAATCGCCTGTTCTAGTTGTTGTATGGCGGGAACATAGTCAGCCCGCCGCCAAAGCGAATGCCCCCACCAAAGGCGAGCAATGGCTTCGGTGGCCGGGCTGTTCACCATTTGGGCTAATGCCACAGCTTCCTGAGCGGCCTGGATGGCCTGGGGGTAACGGGCTTGCCGACACAAAAAAGCGGATTGATGTGCTTCTAGCTGGCTCAAAAGCAGTTGCAGGTCTGGGTCGGGAGAAGTTGTTTGGGACAGAACAGATTTCAAGGGGGCAATGGCCTGGCTCAACATCGTTTCCCCTTCCTGGAACAGCCCGGTGAGCAGGTAGAAACGGCTGAGGGTAGGCAGGGTTTGTTGCAACGCTTCGATATTCAACCGGGCGGCGGCCCACTGCCATGCCTGACGAATGTTGTCCAGTTCGGTGCGGATGTGGCTGATGGTTTGACGGGATGGTTGCCCATAAACGGCCGTTTCCTGCTCCTGCACAAACTGTAAATAGTAGTGACTATGCCGCGCTTGCACCGCCGTTCGGTCATTGCTGGGAATCTGTACCATTTCTTGCCACTTTTGCACGGCAAACTGGCGCACCAACTCATGTAACCAGTAACGCCCCGGCGCAATTGGGCGTAACCACGACTTATTGACCAGTTTCACTAGATGGGGCAGGGTAACGGCCGTAATGCGGGTGGCTGCTTCACGGCTAAAATCCCCCCGAAACACCGACAATTGACACAAAATGTGTTGCTCCTGGGCAGAGAGCAACTCCCAGGAGTGTTCAAAAACCGTCCGCATACTGTGATGGCGGGTTTCAATATCGGGTTTTTCACTGCTGAGGAAGTCTAAATCGGCCTGAATGGCTTGGGCGATCTGGGCACAGGTGAAATGTTCCACCCAGGCAGCCGCCAACTCAATACCCAACGGGAACCCCTGCACCAGTTGGCAAACCTGCACAATGTCGGGCAAATTTTCCTGGGTGGGGGCAAATCCAGGGGAGGTGCGGCTGGCTCGCTCCACAAAAAGCTGCACCGAGGGGTAAGAAACGGCCGAATCATCGGCCCGCAACGGTACCGCCAATCCATCTAATTGAATCACCAATTCTGCCTGCCGGTTAAGCCGTTCACGGGAGGTGAGCAAGACCGTGATATAAGGCGCATGTTGTAACAAGTCGGTCACAAAGTCAGCACCGTTTAATAGATGTTCAAAGTTGTCCAGGATGAGCAACATTTTTTTGCGGCGCAGCACATTCAACAGTTGTGCTGCCAGTTGATCATTACCATGAAAAACAAAATGGAGGGAATCGGCCGTTGCCGTGACCACATGCTGATACGCCATTTCCCCACCCGGCACCCCTGCCAAAGGTACAAACCAGATACCATCGGCAAACCGCCCCACCACCTGCTCTGCCGCCGCCAACGCCAGCCGGGTTTTACCCACCCCACCTGGCCCGGTCAAAGTAATCAGCCGATTCACAGGTTGACCCAACCGGTCTACCAGTTGCGCCAGCTCCGTTACCCGGCCGAAAAACGGAGTCGCCTGGCCCGGCAAATTGTGTTCGGGCGGGGTGAGAAGGGGAAAATCTATCAAGGGCAGCCTATCGGTTTGGTTTTTAACCGTTTCGGGCTGGCGGGTGGGGACTACCTGGGGGCGGTGTTTCAACGATTCAACCAGGGCAACGGTTTCTGGGGCAGGTTCTACCCCTAACTCCTCAGCCAGCATCTGACGGCACTGCTCAAAACAGGCCAATGCCGCGTTCCGTTGCCCACTTTGCCCCAAAATAGAAATCAGCAGGCGGTGCCCCTCCTCATCCCAGGGAGCTAACGCCACCTGTCGGCGGGCATACTGTTCTGCCTGCTCATACTGCTGTTGCCGGACAAAATGATTGCTGATGGTATATAACAGGCGTAAGAGATGTTTTTTCCACTGCTCGCGCTGCCGCCCCAGCCAGGTTTCAAACTCTGGGGAGGTGCTGGGGTAGCTGCCGTGCATAAATTCACCTTGAAAAAGGGTTACAGCTTCCAGGAGGGATTGAATGTCGCCGCGTGATTTTAAGCTGGCAACGGTTTGAATATCTGCCTGGCAAGTGGGGGAAAGTTGCAAGTTTACCAGGTGGTGGCTGGCTTGCAGGTGGTCGCGCAGGTGGGCTTCGTGTGCCAGGGTGTGTAGTTCGCGGCGCAACTTGTTACGGGCCTGTTTTTCTGGTTCGTCTTGCCAGAACAGGTCTGTCAGGCGTTCGCGGGAGAGGGTCGGGGTTTCGGCCGTTAAATACCCCAAAATGGCTAAGGCTTTGCGCGACCCAACGTGCAACGGTTGGTTGTTCCACTCAAGCTGTACCGGGCCTAATAACTTAATCTGGAGAATGTTGACCATAGATGCGGGCAGTGAACGATTGACAAACGATTGACAAACGGCCG
>CAZPEJ010000366.1:0-5571 GCA_964585465.1 uncultured Ardenticatenaceae bacterium | reverse complement strand
AGTGAACTGTGGCAAATCCCCCACCAGGCCATTTTAGCCGTTCCTTTGCCCGTCACCCCCAACAGCAACTCTGTCACCCCCCCCGGCATGTTGTGTCTAATAGACCCCACCCCAGAACAGCCAATTACCCTGGAAAATATCGAACCTCTGGCAATGCACATCACCACCTACCTGGATCGTGCCCACCTGCGCCACCATGTACAACGCCAGGACGTAGAATTTGCCGTCGTTTCAGACATCAGTTACGCCCTCACCTCCACCCTCAGCTTACAAAACATTTTCCAACAACTGATGGATCCGGTGCGCCGCACCTTAAACGTAGAGTCTGTTTCAGTGGCTCTGATTGAACAACCCTCCAACGACATCGTCTTCGTGGATATTCTCCTGGGGCCACTCTTTAAGAACCTACCCCCCATCCGCCTGAGAAAGGGACAGGGCATTGCGGGCTGGGTAGCCGACAATCGCCAACCCGTCATCATCAACAATGTCTATGCGGATAACCGGTTTTATGCCCGCATAGACCACCAATCTGGTTTTCAAACCCATTCTATGATTTGTATTCCGCTACAAGTGGAAGAGCGCATGATTGGTATTTTGCAAGCCATCAATAAACGGGATGGTGACTTTAACGAGAATGATTTGCGCCTGCTCCAGGCGATTGGTGGGCCATTGGCTGCCGCCATCGAAAACGCCCGCCTCCACGCCGATGTGATTGCAGAAAAACGGCGGATTGAAACCATTTTTGCCAGCATGTCTGAGGGTATGTTGACGGTCAACACCGCTGGTTTGATTACCAATGCGAATGACGCTTTGTTAACGCTTATTCAAAAACATTCTGCCAATTTGATGGGGCAAAAAGCCGGGCAGGTGGTGAAACTGAAAACGGGTAGTCTGGATGAGTTTTTGAAAAGTGTGCTGGAAACCGAGGATGAGTACCCGCAACTGGCAACCAGTGTGGTGAAAGAGGATGGGGAAGCAGTGCCCGTTTTAATCAGCGGGGCACCCATTCCCAACGACCAGGAGACACCGGGGGAAGTCATTTTTGTTTTTAGCGACCTGCGGCAAATTTTGGAAGTGGAACGAATGCGGGATGACTTTTTTCACGGCATTATTCATGAGTTACGCACCCCGTTAGCCACTATTTTGATGTATGCGCGGCTGTTGCGCGAAGGAAAAGCGCAGGACAAAGAGAAGGAAGACCGCTTTTTGGGGGTGATTGAACGCGAAAGTGACCGGCTGCAAAAGATGGTGCGGCAAATGCTCCAGGTTGCCAAAATGGAGGCGCGTGAGTTCCAACGGAGTGCTGAACCGGTGGAGTTGAATCCCATTTTTGAGGAGATGTTGCCACCGATGGCTGACCGGGCTACTGAAAAGGGGTTGGCGTTTATTCACCGCATCGAGCCAAACTTGCCGCCGGTGATGGGAAATCAGGAGATTTTTTATACTGTTTTTAAGAATTTGATTGATAACGCGATTAAGTTTACGCTTTCTGGTGCAGTTCGGGTGGATGTGGCGCGGCAAAATGGGTTGATTCAGGTGACGGTGAAGGATGATGGGATTGGGATTCCCAAGCAGGCGATTCCTAATTTATTCGGCCGTTTCTTCCGCGCTCAAACGGCCGTTGAACGGGGTATTGCGGGTACGGGGCTGGGGCTTTATATGGTCAAGGAAGGGGTGGAGCATTATAATGGAAAGATTGATGTGAACAGCATAGAAGGCAAAGGAACCACGTTTACCATTAAATTACCAATAGCGGAGTTATAGCGTATTGCGTATTGCGTATGGCTGTTACGAAATACGCAAGATGGAATACAAACATGAGTCAACCCTCTATTTACCTCGATCACGGCGCATCTACCCCAGTTCTCCCTCAAGTGATTGAAAAAATGTTGCCTTACTGGACGGATTTTTATGGAAATCCCTCCTCAACGCATGGGTTCGGCCGTTTAGCAGAGCGAGGGTTAGAGGAAGCACGACAAACGTTTGCTGATTTGTTAGGTGCCGGGCCGGATGAAATCATTTTTACCAGTTGTGGCTCGGAAAGTGACAACCTGGCTTTGCGCGGGGTGATGTGGGCCGCGCGGGCGCGCGGGAGGGGGAATCACCTCATTACCTGTTGTATTGAACATGGGGCGGTTTTACAAACGGCCGTTCAACTGCGCGACTTGTTTGGTTTCGATGTCACCATTTTACCAGTTGACGAAAACGGCCGAATCCGCCTGACCGACCTGGAAGCAGCCATTCGCCCCGATACTGTCCTCATCAGCATGATGGCGGCCAATAACGAAATTGGCACATTACAACCCGTTCAGGAAATCGGCGACCTGGCTCGTGCCAGGGGAGTTTTGTTCCACACCGATGCCGTACAATCCTCTGTGGCCCAGGCTTACAACATGGCAACGATGCCCATTGATTTGTTGAGCATGTCACCGCACAAGTATTATGGCCCCAAGGGGGTTGGGGTTTTGTATGTTCGCCAGGGGGTGGAACTGGTGCCTTCGCAAACAGGTGGCGGGCATGAAAACGGCCGTCGTGCTGGCACCGTCAACGTCCCCTACATTGTTGGGGCAGCCGAAGCCTTCCGTCTGGTTATGGCGGAACTCCCCCAACGATTTGCCCATTACACCAGCCTGCGCGACCGTCTGATAGCAGGCATTCTGGCAGCCTTTTCCGACGACTGTGTACTCACCGGCCACCCAACTGAACGGCTGCCACACAATGCCAGTTTTGCCTTCCGCCATGTCAAAGGGAATGAGTTGTTGATGTATCTGGATATGGCGGGTATTGCGGGCAGCAGTGGCTCTGCTTGCAAAACGGGTGATCCCAAACCATCGGCCGTTTTGCAGGCTATTGGTCTGGGGGAGGAGTGGGCCACAGGTGGTTTGCGGTTTACGGTGGGGCGGCAAAATACGGCCGAAGAAATCGAGTATGTGATTGCCACGCTGCCAGGGATTATGCAAAAACTCCGCAAATTACAAAACCTGTTCGGCTGAATGACAATTCCTGGGGGTGGTTCAAAAACAATTCATATCTATTCAGGTACGATTTTGAACACAGGGAAAACAGACTCTTAAAGGTGGGCGTTTTGGCTGTTAATGGAACAAACAACAATCGGGTAGTGGTGGCAATGAGTGGCGGCGTGGATAGCTCGGTAACGGCCGTTCTGCTCAAAGAACAGGGTTACGAAGTTATCGGCATGATGATGCGCCTGTGGAGCGAACCCGGCTTTGGCCCCAATACCCCCACCAACCGATGCTGTACCCCCGACCAGATGGCTGATGCCCGCCGTGTGGCTGACCGCCTCAACATCCCTTTTTATGTGGTAGATGTGCAAGACACCTTCCGCAAAACCATCGTGCAATTTTTTATAGACGAACACGACAAAGGGCTGACCCCAAACCCGTGTATTGAGTGCAACCGGCAAATCCGTTTTACTTACCTCTACAACCACGCCCTGGCCCTGGAAGCCAACTACCTGGCAACCGGCCACTATGCCCGCGTGCGCCACACCGACCAGGAGTATCAACTGCTAAAAGGGTTGGATGAAAACAAAGACCAATCTTATGTCCTCCATGTATTAACCCAAGACCATCTAGCGCATGTGTTGTTCCCCATTGGCGAATATACCAAACCGGAGGTGCGCGAACTGGCACGTCAGTTTAACCTGCCGACCGCCAGTAAACAGGAAAGCCAGGATTTATGTTTTTTGGGGGATGGGGATTATCGCCGCTTTTTGACGCAATACAGCCATCACGCCAGCACTCCTGGCCCCATCTTGCACCAGGATGGGCGAACGCTGGGTCAACATGAAGGGTTAGCTTTTTATACCATCGGGCAACGCAAAGGGTTGGGGATTGCCGCCACTGAGCCGCTATTTGTGCTGCGGAAAGATGTGGCCCGAAATGCGCTAATTGTGGGTAACAAAACCGCCCTGGGACAACAAGAGTTGGTGGCGGAAAAGGTGAACTGGATTGGACACCCCCCCACTGCCCCAATTGAAGCTGAAGTGAAAATTCGTTACAAGGCTAAAGCGATGGCGGCAACGGTGACAGTGGGGGAAAACGGCCGTTGTCATGTCCACTTTCACGAACCGGTTTACGGCATCACCGCCGGGCAAGGAGCCGTCTTCTATCACCGCGATGTATGTCTGGGTGGTGGTATAATTAGCTTATGAACGGAACGGCCGCTCCCCTCGTTTTAGGCTTCCTCCTGGCGACTGCCTACGGAGCCGGGTTTCACTTCATTCTGGGTGGCCCGGCCCGCCGCATCTTGCTCTATGTTCTGGCTGCCTGGGTTGGGTTCACTCTGGGTCACTTCCTGGGTGATTTTTTCAACATCGAACTATTCAAACTGGGTGCCCTACACCTGTTCAGTGCCAGCCTGGGGGCCTGGATCGCCCTCATTGCCAGTTGGTGGTTGTCGGCTTATGAACGAACGTAAAACACGAAATGTGGTTTTGTGCGTCGCCCTGCCTGAATAACCGAAATGGACACATCACCTGTCTTAATCTTTGCCAAACACCACATGACAGCGATAGGAATGGGTGATATACTTTGGCTGCTTAGGACGAAACCATGACGTTAGAAACACAACATGAACCCCCTCCCATTCCGATGACACCCCAACCAGTGATTAAGACCTGGCATGTGGCATTGGGTGTCACCCTTATCCTCGTTTTAACCGGTTTGTTTATCTGGCTCATCATCTGGCTGGCGCGCACCCAGGCCCCGGCGGTTGAAGCGGTGCGCGACATTTTTATCATTGCTCTGGCTTTGGAATCCTGTTTGTTTGGCATCGTTTTACTCATTTTACTCATCATGGTCATTCGGTTAGTCAATATGTTGGAGTTTGAGATTAAACCTGTGCTGCAAAAAACCAACGAAACGGTGGGGATGATTCGCGGCACAACTGCTTTTGTCAGTCAAAATGTGGTGAAACCCATGACAACCGTCAGCAGTTATATGGCTGGTTTGCGCCAGGGGGCCAAAGCGTTGTTTGGAAATCCTAAGAAAAATCTGGTAGATTAAATAGGTGAGGCGTGCATGATCGAACATCACACGCCATCCGAAGGAGAGTTGTCAATGAGTGACCAACAGGGTAGTGATTTGGGAGCCTTTTTGGCCGGGTTTGTGATTGGTGGGTTGGTTGGGGCCGCCACTGCTATCATCTTAGCCCCCCAATCTGGAGAAGAGACTCGTTCGCGCCTGGCGAACAAAAGCCGGGAATTACGCCAGTCTGGCGGTGAACAACTGGGGCATTATCGGGAAGTAGCCGGTAACTACAGCAAAGAGTATCGGGACAAGGCAGAACACGTATTAACAGATTCGCGTGAGCGAGTGAACCAGGCCACCGGGCGGGTACAGGAGCAAGCGCGCATTGTGTTGGATGCTGGAAAGGAACGGGCGAATCAGGTAAAAGAGCAAGTTAGCAACTTTGTCCCCAAACGAACTGAGAATGCCGCAAACGGTGATATGTAGGGAGATGCTCAAACGGCCGTTGTGAGTTGAGCGTGTAAACCAAAGTGTGTCAAACAGGCATCCCCCAAAAGGAGATGCCTGTTTTTTTTGCCAT
>CAZPEJ010000365.1:0-5576 GCA_964585465.1 uncultured Ardenticatenaceae bacterium | reverse complement strand
CGGCAAAAGCACGGTTTCTGTCTCAACCGGCTTAGACACCATCATCCTCATTCTGCGGCTGGCTACCCTGTTCAATCCGTTGCGAATCTTCTTGCCTGCCAGTTTCATCACTGCTGGTATAGGCTTTTTGTGGGGGGTTCCCTACATTTTCGTACAACGTGGGGTGAGTGTAGGGTCTATGTTGGCAATTGTATTGGCAATTTTTTTATTTGCGCTGGGGTTAATCAGTGACCAGATTTCCCAGTTGCGCCTGGAGCGGTTTGAATAATGTGTGGCATAGCTGGAGGGGTGTGGTGGGATGAAACGGCCGTTTCTCCGACCCTGTTGTGTGATATGACTGCGGCCATTGCCCATCGCGGCCCCGATGCTGATGGGTTTTATCAGCAGGGGGTGGTTGGCCTGGGGCATCGCCGCCTGGCAATCATAGACCTCTCACCCGCTGGCAAACAGCCCCTGTGCAACGAAGACGGCAGCATCTGGGTCACCTACAACGGCGAAATCTACAACTTCCAGGAAATCCGCCAGGAACTAGAAACACGCGGCCACCACTTTCGCTCCGCCACCGACACCGAAGTCATCGTTCACGCCTATGAAGAGTGGGGCACAGCCTGTTTGCAACGTTTTAACGGCATGTTTGCTTTTGGGTTATGGGATGAACGGCAAAAACGGTTGTGGTTGGTACGCGACCGTCTGGGCATCAAACCCCTTTTTTATGCCCACCTACCAGATCGCCTGCTGTTTGGGTCGGAAATCAAAGCCATTTTGGCAGATACGGCCGTTCCCCGCACCATAGATTATGAAGCCCTCTCCTACTACCTCTCACTCAACTACACCCCCGCCCCCTACACCCTGTTCAAAGCCGTGCGCCAGTTATTACCGGGTCACTATCTGTTTATAGAGGAAAACGGCCGAATCCAGGATGTGGCCTACTGGGATGTGGTTTACCAGGAAGATGCCCCCCCACAAAACGAAACCACCTGGTTAGAAACCTTCAGCCAGTTGTTATCCGATGCTGTGCGGCTGCGGCTGGTGAGCGATGTACCGTTTGGGGCTTTCCTCAGCGGTGGTGTGGACTCCAGTGGTATTGTTTACTGGATGTCGCGCCACATGAAAGAACCAGTCAAAACCTTCTCCATTGGCTTTGGCGAAAACAGTTTTGACGAACTGGTCTATGCCCGGCAAGTTGCCCAACACGTCCGGGCTGAAGCCTACGAACAAATTGTCCGCGCCGACGAAGCGGCCGTTTTGCCCAAACTGGTGTGGCACGCCGAAGAACCAACGGCCGATTCCTCGATGGTAGCCGTCTACTACCTGGCCCAGATGACCCGCCAGCACGTCACCATGGCCCTTTCCGGTGATGGGGCTGATGAGATTTTAGCCGGGTACGAAACTTACCAGGCTTATTATTTGCACCAGCTATACCAGAAACTCCCCGGCTGGATGCGCCAACGACTTATTACCCCCCTGGTCAACGCCTTGCCTGCCTCCGATGCCAAAATGAGTTGGGAAATGAAACTCAAACGGTTTGTGGCGGCCGGGGCATTACCAGCCGAAGATGCCCACGCCACCTGGCGCATCATCTTTCAGGAACCTGATCGCCACCGCTTGCTGGCCCCTATTCACCACCTGCCCGAATCACACGCCTCGGTGTTAGACCTGTATCGGGCTACCTTTGCCCGCACCACTGCCCGTCACCCCCTCAACCGCCTGTTGTATGCTGATACGCGGTTTTACCTGCCCAATGACATGTTGGTAAAGGTGGA
Source organism: uncultured Ardenticatenaceae bacterium (assembly GCA_964585465.1). Classification (GTDB taxonomy): domain Bacteria; phylum Chloroflexota; class Anaerolineae; order Promineifilales; family Promineifilaceae; genus CAZPEJ01. The sequence continues at coordinate 3,813 of CAZPEJ010000365.1, read as the reverse complement.
TCGAATGACCATGGCCCATGGCCTGGAAACACGGGTGCCTTATTTAGACCATCGGCTGGTGGAGTTTGCGGCTTCGGTGCCTCCACAGTTGAAGCTGAAAAACGGCCGTTCCAAAAAGTATTTGCTCAAAACCTCTCTGGCTGGCAAACTGCCCGCCGACATCCTGTGGCGCAAAAAACAAGGTTTCAATGTGCCAAACGCCCGATGGCTCAAACAGGGCCTCAAACCATTTGTAATGGAGCATTTGTCACCTATGGTGGTGCAAGACATGGGAATGCTGGACAACCAGGTGGTGCAAAACCTGCTCCATGCCCATTATGCAGGCAAAGCAGACAACAGCCACCAAATCTGGTGTTTATTAACGCTGTCGTTGTGGTGGCAGCAGTTTGTGAGGTAAAAACGTGCGAAATGACCCGCTATTGCTGAGTTTGCTCTGTTGCCCGGCCTGCCAGGGAGAGGTGGTATTACAGGAAACGGCCGAAATCGCCCCCGACGGTCATATCATGGACGGCAAATTGTATTGCGTTACCTGTTCGGCCAATTACCCGATTTTGCGTGGTGTGCCCTGGTTTGCCCCCCACGCCCTGACCGGTGAAGTGGCTGAAACAGTAGATGGGTTTGGGTATGAATGGACTCATGCCAATACGGCCGTTCAAGACACCCATTTTACCTCCGCCGAAACCTTTCTGGACTTTATCCATCCCATTCAACCCACCCACTTCCAAGATAAAGTCGTGTTAGATGGGGGGTGTGGGTTAGGGCGATTTACACATTGGGGACAAACCTTTGGCGCAAAAGTCATCGTTGGTATAGATTTAAGCCGTTCAGTAGATGTCGCCTTTCAAAACCTGCGCCAACACCCAAACGTCCTTATCGTCCAGGGGGATTTGTTGGCGTTACCATTCAAACCCCAATTCGATTACGCCTTCAGCATTGGAGTATTGCACCACACCGCTAATCCTTTTGGCTCTTTTTGCTCTATTTTGCACAAATTAAAACCTGGTGGCAGCATCAGTGCCTGGGTGTATGGGCGCGAAAACAACGGCTGGATCGTCTACTTCTTAAATCCCATTCGGCGACATTTGACCAGCCGTTTGCCGCGCCCCATTCTGTGGGGTGTTGCTTATTTGTGGACAATCCCCCTATTTTTGCTATCTAAGCTAATTTATCGGCCGTTAAACCGGTTCCCTTTTTGCCGCAAACACCTTTTTTATTTTGATTACATCTATTTCCTTAGTCAGTTTTCTTTTCTGGAACAAGCCTGGATTGTATTCGACCATTTAGTGCCAACCATCGCCGAGTACATCCCGTATCAGGAGTTCAGTCAATGGTTTCAGAGCCAACATTTGTCGCAAGTAGTTATCACACCCCGCAACCGAAATAGCTGGCGTGGGTTTGGGGTAAAAACATGACAGATGACACCCAACAACATCAATACTGGGAATAAGAACATGGTCATCGTGAATACAACCATCCAGTAGTATCAGCTTTTGCCAGACAACGGATCGCCTCTATACGGCAGTGGCTAAATCTGGACAACATCCAAACCGCTTTAGATGTCGGCTGTGGCAACGGTTTTTCCACCTACTACTTGCAACCATACGTTCCTCACATCTGGGGGGTAGATCGTTCCCAAGCCATGTTACACCGGCATCCGGCCAAACCGGAACATAAACTGGCAATTGCTGATGGGTTTCATTTACCCTTTCAAGAGAATGGTTTTGATTTGGTTTATGGCTGGGAAATTGTGCATCATATTTCCCAGCCTGGGTTGGTGGTGGGCGAAATGGCACGAGTGAGCCGACGGTATGTTTTGTTGGCCGAACCTAATCGGAATAATCCAGCACAATTTGCTTTTGCCCTATGGGACAAAGAACATCGCTGGGTTTTGCGTTACAGTCTGGGATACATGCGCCAGTTATTCCAATCAGCCGGGTTAAAGGTGGTTCATGCTGGCTGTGGGGGCTGGTTATTTCCTAATATCACCCCCCCCTGGCTGCTACCTTTGATTTTGAAGCTACCCTATTGGTTTCCGCTCGGTATTTCTAACTGGGTGTTGGGAGAAAAGGCATGAATTGGTTAAGACAGGGTCATCGGTGGGTGTGGTTGGTGTTGGTTCTGTTTGTGGGGTATCAAACGGCCGTTGCCTGGCAACAAGGTGTTCTGGGCAACTCCGACCAGGCAAACATTGGCATTATGGAGCTAAAAACCTCTAACCCGGCCCTCTTTTCCCGCGACTATGTTTTTAAGGATGATACCCTGTTTAAGTTCTACACCCCTGCTTTTATCTCCCTCATCACCTTCCTCAAACCCCTCGCTGGCTCTTTCGACAAAGCTTTAGTAATCCTGATGCCCTTCACCATGTTCATCTATCTGGCAGGCATGTTTTATCTGTGTCTGGAACTCAGCGGCAATGAATGGGTGTCGTTGCTCATCAGCCTGCTTTCGGCCTATCTGCGTTGGTCAGTGGGGGCTACTTTTTGGGGGGTGGCTGGTTTAGAAACCATGATGCCGCGCACTCTGTTTCTGATGGCCTTGCCCTGGCTGGCCTGGTGGTGGTATCGCCACCTGGGGCGGGCAACCTGGCAACAGATGGTTTTGTTAGGGTTGGTAATGGGGCTGCTGGCGAATCTACATCCGGTCTCTGGGTTGTTCGTGGTGCAGTTAATGGTCGTGTTGTGGGTGTTGGAGTACATGGTGAAGTGGATAAACGGCCGAATTTCCTGGCGCATGGCCCTTCAAACGGCCGTTATCCATATAGGCAGTGCTGCCGTTGGTACCTTGATTGGCATCTGGCCCACCCTGAACAACTTCATCCAAAACACCGTCCCCCCGGCAGACGCTCTCCGCCCACCCTTTGAAACATTTGCGGCCGTTTTACACCAACGGCTACTCACCTTGTTTCCCCTGCTGCCCGAATCTCTCAACTTTTTTGGGCATCCCCTCACCGCAACCGAACAAACCATCGTGGTATGGTTTTACCTGGGTGGTATGGGGCTGCTCATTGCAACCTGGGGTATCGGCTGGCGGTTTGCCAAATCGCCCTATATTTTCACCATCTGGCTGCTAGTGCAAATCCCAATGGTCTACCTGCTGACCTTGTTTAACGCACACGGCACGACCATTTTTTTATTAGCCTTCGCCCTGCTGATGATGACTCAACCCCCAACCCGGCAAGATTGGTGGCTGTTGGCGTTCTTGACAATTGTGATCAACCTCTCTTATGTCCTTTGTTATCTACTGTCTGTTTTATGGCTAAGGTTTGAGTGGTGGTCAATCACGACCATTATGGCAGAACAGATGCGGATGGCCGGATTTGTTTATTTACCAGTTTATGGATTCATCGGCCGTTTCCTGATCATCCTCCACACCCAACTATCCCCCAACCCATACCGCCACCTTTTTATTCTATCTTTGGTTTACATGATATGGCTGCCTGAGCCATTGATGGCTTTGGGCACAGCCGGGTGTTGTTTAATTTTGTTATTCACCCGTCGCCCAGCCTATGCCCATTGGCTCAAACCACCCTGGACCTATGCAGGAACGGCCGTTCTCGTCTTTGGCCTACTCTTCTTTATCTTCCCACCCACAAGCCCCACCACAGATGAACCGAACCAGCAAGAAAAGGCCGAACTATACGACTGGGCCAAAACTCAAACCCCTATAGACAGCCTCTTCTACACTAACTCTCTGGAATTTCGTTTTCGCGCCGAACGCAGCATCACCCACTCCTGGAAAGATTTAGGCATTGTTTACTACTCCCAGAACTTGTTGGTTCCGTTTTATGAACGGTTCATCAAACTTGAATCAGGC
>CAZPEJ010000364.1:0-5609 GCA_964585465.1 uncultured Ardenticatenaceae bacterium | reverse complement strand
CTCGGGGGGGGGGGGGGGGGGGGGGGTGTTGGGGGGAGTCGGGGTGGGAGTTGGCTGATTGGGGTCGGCTACCAGGGAGATGGGGCGGTGTTCACTTTCCAGAATCGGTTGATTGTTACTTTCCAGCTTGACCAGCCATTCATAACTGCCAGGAGACACGGCCCAATCGGTAACGGCCGTTTCCCACTCATACCGCGTTCCCCAAACAGGTTGTGTTACCTGGCCGATGGGGAATAAACGGCCGTTATTCAACAAATACACCCCAAACTGCTGCCCCGCCTCCAACGGCAACGGCCAGTTCCAGCTAAATAAAACCGGGGTTGTCACCATCGTTTCCAGGCTGCTGGCGGGTTCACCCAGGCGAAAAACTGGTTGGGTCATCGGGGCCGAGGCATTACCAAATTCGGCCGTCCAATACCACACATTGGGAGAGTTGTAATTAACCGAAAACCCCACCCCTACTTCAGTGGCATATTGATTCAAAATAATGCTACGATGTGCCGGGCTGTTAATCCAGAACTCTACCGCCTGATAGGGATGTTCAAACCCCCAGGCCGTCGCTTCACCCGCATACCCGGCACGATACCCGGCCCACAGCAGCCGTTCCGCCGGAAACGACCCATCAGACCCGCCGTGCCCGGTAAAGTTATACGTCGCCATATCATTGGTGTGTTGTTGCGCGGCAATGCTCAACGGGTATTGATACGCCAACGGCTGCAACTGGAACTGACGGCGGGCTTCGTTGATATAGATGAAAAGTTGCTCCGGCAGGGTGCTATTGGCTGGCATGGGGATGGGAGCCAATACAAAGGGGGTTTCCAGGGCCACAGGTGGCAAATTTAGCCCGTAGGGGTCAACAGCAGGTTCCACACCGGGGAGTTGCAAAACCAGGGGCAGAAAGGTTTGTAAAACCCCTGGCTCGATATGCAGCCAACGGCCGATTTGAGTCCCACCAAATTCATTCATCGCCAACAAAGTGACGTAATAATCTCCAGCCTGCCGATACACATGGGACACCACACTGCCGTCATCACTGTGCCCATCCCCCATATCCCAGCGAAAACCCGTTACCGATTGATCCCCATACGCCTGCCCCGTCACCGGCAACCCCACTTGCCCGCTCTCTGGCAGAGCCATGTCCGCCAGGGGGGCCGAGTTGACCAGAATGGGCCAAAATGCTTCTGATTTGCCGTACTGGTTTTCAATGGTCAGGTGTACCTGGTACAGGCCAGGGGTGCTGTAGGTGTGGCTGGGGTTGGCAGAATCGGCCGTTATGCCATCTCCAAACTCCCACAGGTAACGCAAAGGTGGTTCACCGCCACTTTGGTTCAAAAAGTTGACGGGTTGCCCCACACCAGGTGTGTCGTCGTCGGGGGTAAATTGGGCGGCCGGGTGGGGCACAATGGTGATCAAACGGGATTGGGCAATGCTGCCCGCCGGGTTGCTGGCGGTGAGGATGATTTCGTAAACACCCGCTACCGGATACACAATAACCGGTTCGGTGACGCTAATTTGCCGCCCATCGCCGGGTTGCCAGATGGCTGTGATGGGGGCCGAGCCGCTAAAAGTGGCTCGCAAGGGCACGGGCAACCCCACAGCCGCTTGGGGTGGGCTGAGAATGTCGCTGATTTGGGGTGGAATGCCAATCCAGAGGGTGGTGTCGGCGGTAAAACTTTGTTGCTCAACCTGCAAAACGGCCGTTACCACCTGTTCGGGTTGGGTAATATCGGCCGTTTCCACCCGCAAGGAGAGCGTCAAAACCTGTTCCCCCCCGTTTGCAGGCACCACCGGCAGCCAACTCAGGCTGTTGTTTTGTAAATTCAGGCTGGCTCCCGATGGTATCCAGTTAATTTCGGGGCGTAACGGGCTGGGGAATTGCACCGTCACCTGGGGGGTGTAAGTCACCTGGGCCTGGTTGAGTAACCGCAGCGTCAGGGTTAAAGTGTCGCCTGGCGTAGCGACCGGGGGATTAAGTGCCAGATCAAGCTGCAACGGGCCAGCAATTTGTGCCACACCAGAATAGGCAGCAGGGAGTTCAGAAGCGGCCGTGCCACGCTGCAAAACAACGAGCAACAAACCACCCAATACCATCCATACCCATCCCAACGAGCGCAACTTATTCATATGCTTCATTTCGATAACGTCTATGATTATTGATTATTCCCTATAGACATAACCTTGTCAATTGCTGCTTGACGTTCCCCCTGCCTCTCTTGCATAATTAGGCCACCTTTGCAACAGACGGCCGTCTGTGAATTTGCACAATGTCTGCACAATCAGAAAATGGGATGTTGGTAAACACCCGCAAAAATCCACATTCCATTCAAGATCTGCAAAAATTGTTATCCCGTTTTACCCACACATTTTAGCAGGAGGAAACATGAAAAGGTTCTTAGGGTTCCGTCTTTTTGTTGGTTCTCTCATTTTGTTGCTGTTGTTTGTCGCCACAGCCAGCACCATCATTGCCCGCCCCGTTGCCGATGTCAATGATGAAACCCTCACCCATGCAGATGAATTTGTGGCCCGTGTTTATTACAACCAGATTGAAGACATCCAAAAACTGATGCAATATGACGTTTGGGAGTATAACAACCTGGAAGAACAGTACGTATTGGTGGCTATGAACGAAGACATCTACCAGAAATTGTCGCAAGAAGGTTGGCGCGTCTTGATTGACGAAGAAGCCACCAGCCTCTTTCACTCCTCTACCCAGACACGTACCTTTAATGGTGGTTACCGCACGGTAACGGAAATTCATAACGACCTGAACAGCATCAATGCCGCCCACCCCAACTTAACCGAGGTGATTATTTACGGGGATAGTTACTGCCTGATGCAAGGAGGATGTACCACTCCGGGCGGCCAGTTTTCCCCTGGTTACAACCTGAAAGCCATGCGAATCACCAATGAGGCCATTGCCGGGCCTAAACCCATCTTTTTCCTCATGGCAAATATCCACGCCCGCGAAATCACCACCCCAGAACTAGCAATGCGTTTTATTAACTGGTTGATAGATGGGTATGGTGTAGATGCAGATGCTACCTGGTTGGTGGATTATCACGAAGTGTATGTGATTCCGATTGTCAACCCGGATGGGCATTGGATTGTGGAGCTAGGCCCTTATTACCAGCGCAAAAATGCCAACCGCAGCAATGGGTGTACCAATCAATGGCCGCCCAGCAGCAGCGTGCAGTATGGCATTGACCTGAACCGCAACCACAGTTTTCACTGGAACAACGGCGGCACCAGCACCAATCCGTGTGACCAAACCTACCTGGGGCCAGCCGCCGCTTCTGAACCTGAAGTGTATCAACTGCAAAATTACATTCTGTCGTTGATTCCAGACCAGCGTGGCCCCGGCATCAACGACCCCGCCCCAGACAATACCAGCGGTATTTTTATCACCCTGCACAGCTACAGTGAGTTGGTGTTGTGGCCCTGGGGAGATACCACCGCAGCCGCCCCCAATAAAACCGGGTTGCAGGCGATTGGGAATAAGTTTGCCACTTACAACGGCTATACCTCTTGCCAGCCGTCGGTTTGTCTGTATGCCACCAGTGGTACCAGCGACGATTGGGCGTATGGTGAGTTGGGGGTGCCGTCGTTTACCTTTGAAGTAGGTACCGCTTTTATGCCGACCTACTCGACGATTGATAGTGTGCAGTGGCCGGAAAACCGCCCGGCGTTTATCTATGCGGCCAAGATTGCCCGCACACCTTATATGTTGGTGAAAGGGCCAGACACGTTGAGCCTGACGGCTTCGGCCAATGGGTACAATTTGAATATCGCGGCTTCTATTAATGATAGCAGCAACGGTGGACAGGCGATTGCGGCGGCTACCTATTATATTGATACACCCCCCTGGGCGGGTGGGACAAATAGTGGTAGTTTGAATGCTTCGGACGGTTCGTTTAACAGTTCTGTTGAAAGTGTCAGCCGCACGGTGGATGTGAGCAGTTTGGCGGATGGACAGCATGTGTTGTATGTGCAGGGGCAGGATAATCAGGGGAATTTGGGGCCATTTACGGCCGTTTTCTTCACTCTGCCTGGCACTTCTGGGAATACCGGGTTCCTCAGCCCCACTGCCAACGCGGCCCAGACCACCAGTTCTGGTGATAACAACGGCTTCCAAACCAGCCCCACCAACGCCTATGCCAACGACAGCCTCTTTGCGGTGGATACCAATAGCGGCACCAGCAGTAGTACCTCTTGCACCAGCACCGCCAAAGATAAACACCGTTATTACAATTACAATATCTCGCTGCCAGGGACGGTGATTGATGGCATTGAGGTGCGGTTGGATGGGCGGGTAGATAGTACCGCCGGTTCGCCTCGTTTCTGTGTGCAGCTTTCCTGGGATGGGGGCACCACCTGGACAACTGCCAAAACTACTGCCAACCTGACCACTAGCGAAACAACCTATATTCTGGGCGGCACGGCCGATACCTGGGGGCGTACCTGGAGTGTGAGCAACTTGAGCAATACCAACTTCCGGGTGCGAATTATCCCCATTGCCAGCTCCTCCCAGCGTGATTTCTCGCTGGATTGGGTATCTGTGCAGGTGACGTATCACTGAGAAATGGTGAATCGTGAATAATTAATGGGGAATTGTGAATGGCATCCCCTCCATTCACAATTCTCCATTCACAATTTCCCATTCACAATTCCCCCCCCTCCCTTGTCTCCCTTTACCTGCCCGGTCTGCCGGTTGCCGCTGAAGTTGGTTGGTCATAGTTTGTCTTGTGAACAAGGCCATCTGTTTGACCGGGCCAGGGAGGGGTATGTCAATTTGTGGGTGGGGCATAAACGGCCGTTTCTCCTCGGTGATAGTGCGGAAATGGTGCAGGCGCGTCGCCGTTTCCTGGAAGCCGGGTATTATGACCCGTTGTACCAACAGGTGCAGATGGTCGTGCAGCAGGTGGCGGATGGGGCAGAGGGGGTGATTGCAGATGTGGGGTGTGGCGAGGGGTATGGCATCGGCCGTTTGCAGCAGCAGTGGAGCCAACCTGTTCTGCCCATGTTTGCCGGGGTGGATGTGTCAAAAACGGCCGTTCGTCTGGCTGCCAAAAAATATACGGCCGTTCATTTTGCTGTGTCAGACATCTGGCAACAACTCCCTTTTACCACCCACGCCGTCCAACTACTGCTCAACCTCTTTGCCCCACGAAATTCGGCCGAATTCGGCCGGGTGGTCAAACCGGGTGGTTGGTTGGTGGTGGTCATTCCCGACCCTGCCCACCTGGACAGCTTACGCCAAAGGTTGCCCCTGCTCCAGATAGAGGCAGAAAAACGGGAACGTATCACCACCCAGTTAACAGCCTTTTTCACCTTACAAGCCGTTTACCCGTTGCGGCACACCCTCAGCCTGCCCGCCCCCGCCCTGCAAGACCTCATAACCATGACCCCCAACGCCCGCCACCTCTCACCCGCCCAGTCCACAGAACTGGGCACAGCAGAAACAGAAGCCGCCTTTGAAATTTTGTTATTTCGGCGGGGTGAGTAACGGCGGGTTATCAATGGGTATTTTGTTGAAGGGGATTGGAGATTGGAGATTAGAGATTGGAGATTGAACCAATCTCCAATCTCCAATCTCTAATCTCTTGTAGGCT
>CAZPEJ010000363.1:0-5611 GCA_964585465.1 uncultured Ardenticatenaceae bacterium | reverse complement strand
TGTAAAAGGGGTTTTCGGGATCCTCTATTGTGACATCGTCATAAGAAATGCCATCGTTTAGAGATTGAATGGTAGCTGTTTCCAGGCTGGCATCAGGAACAACATTCCCCTCGGCATCTACGACTGTAAAAAACACATTCAGGTCTAAAACCTCTTCATCCTCAATGGTCTGTGTATAATTGATAACAATTGCGGTCGGTGTTTGTGATTGGGCTGTAACAATTGCAGTATGGATCAACCCTACTAAAACAAACCCTACCAACTTGTAAAGTCTCGTTTGAGTCATCGCGGTGTTCCTTGTAGCCAGGGGTACCAGCTTAACACGCTTGTTATTGTGTGTCATATGTTCCAGTGTGTGATGTCCCTATAAGGGATCAAAACTTACAAGATTCCAGCAGTTACAAGAGTGTCGCAATTATACTTCTGGGATTGATTTTCACAAAATATCGGGTAGAGTAGTGTATGTGAGTTTGGGGGCCAGATTATATAGCTTCTTTAATGATACTGTATAATTTTCCCTAAACATAATATCTGGCTCGTGACAATTTGCGGTTCCTTTTCTACTTTTTTGACAAGTTGTATCCATTTTCATAAAGGGCGTATGTACTTCACAAAAATCCTCCGTTTTGTTCTTACTTTCCTTTTTTTGTGTCTTTTTGTTTCGGCCGTTTACGCTCAAGCCCCCATTAATCAAATCGTTATTACGGCTTTAGAAACCCCATCATTTCCCGAAGTAAAATTACAGGTTCGTGTGTTAGATGCGTATGGGAGATCTATTCCTGGATTAGATGCCGCTTCACTGGTCATAACCGAAGATGGCCAGCCTGTCAACCCTGAAAGTATGACAGAGGTTGATAGTGAGATATGGGTACAGTTTGTGATTGATGCTGGCTTACGGATGTCGCAAGCAAGCAGTTGGGATCATACAAAAGAGGCTATCCTCCACTTTGTTCAAGGAACCCAGGGGGTTCATCTCACCGATCATATAGCGATCACGACTTTTTGGGGTGATGGTAATGTCCAACAAGTCACAGATTTTTCGATGGGTGGGGAAGCAATTATCAACACCTTAAATGGAGGTTATACCCCGCCGCGCTGTACCAATGTAAATTGTAGTTCAAACCCTATACTGGCTCTGGAAAAGATTCTATTAAATCTGGAGACGAATACAGAGGCACAAAACCGCCCCAAAATGATTGTGCTGTTTACCAGTGAAGTTGAAAAAGGAACTGCTCGTATTAGTGAATTGGCCCAGAACGCACTATTAAAAGGTATTCCCATTTACGTCGTTCGGGTCTCAACCACCGGAAATGGGGATTCGCTGAGTGCGCTGGCTCAAGGTAGCGGCGGGGAGTTTGTGCAATATGAAAATTCCAGCAACCTCAGCGAATTTTACAACACCATGCTCTCACGCTACCGTTCTCAGTACGAGATCGTTTATCGGTCGGGGTCGAGTGTTTCTACTGAACGGACTGTCAAGGTTACTTCTGCAACAACGATTCTCTCAGATGAAAGGCAGTACACGGTCGTTTTGGAACCCCCAAGAGTGATCATTAAGTTTCCCGAGGAGGGTGATACGGTAGAGTTAACCAGCCCGGATGCCCAGCAAAGGGTAGAAGCCCAGGTTATCTTTCTGGATGGACATCCCCGTTACATTACCTCGGCTGTGTTGTGGGTGAATGGGCAAGAGGTAGATAACGTGGGGAATATTGTACCTTCAGAACAGGTGTTGTTCTCCTGGGGGAATAACCTGATAACAGAGTCCGGTGATGTTAGACTGGAAGTTCAGGTTATAGATGAGTTAGGGTTGATCTCCCTGAAAGAGGTCGTTCACATTACCGTTATATTACCAACACCTATCCCTTCAACTCCTACGGCTGAGCCTACTGTCACCATATCGCCTACATCTGTACCAACCCCAGAACCTCCTGGGGAAGATCCCCCATATCTTATCCTGGGGATAAGTGGGTTAGCAGGAATCCTTAGTTTGAGTTTCCTGGTTATCCTCATTAGAAATTGGGGAAGGGAAGAGTCTGTCATCCACAAAGTTGGTGGAATGGTTAGGAAAACCATAAAACTTATCACCGGACAAAAACCTAAAGCTTACCTCGTTTTACGAGAAGGAAACACTTCCAAGGATTACTCACCGATTGGCCGGGAGTGGACTTTTGACAGTACAATTACGCTTGGCCGGGTGAATGCCATGTACCGTTTTCAACAAAATGAAGAAAACAGCCCCATCAGTGGACTTCACTGCACACTTCTGGATCGAGAGGATCACTTTGAAATTCGTGATGAAGGGAGTGTCAATGGCACCTTCTTGAACAATAGGCGGCTGGAGGAAAGAACACCTGTGAGGTTGAAACATGGTGATCAAATTGAACTGGCCCAGGTTGAACTCGGTGGTGTCCGGTTGGAGTTTAAACTGACCAATACACCCAGCCAACAACAGCCAGATGATTGGAATGAACCAGGCGGCGGCAATAAGGCTGATGTTAATCTGCCGGATAACGATCAGAACGGGTCGGCACCGGACACCGTCTATGATCCTGAACCAAGATTTTGAAACCTTTTACTATCTATTACGGCCGTTATACGTTAGAAGAAAAGATTGCCACTGGTGGCTTCGCCGAGGTTTACCGGGCCAGCGAGGTGGAACGCACCGAAAAGGTAGTTGTGAAGGTGTGTACCAAAACAAATGACACTTCTGCCAACGGCTCCCTTGCCCAAGAAGCAGAACTGATCAGGAAATTTAAGAACGATCATATCGTGAAACTTTACCCAATCCGCCGCCCGGACAAATCCGATATTTTCCATTCAACGGCTATCGAATTGAACGGGAACCCCACCTTTTTTGTGATGGAGTATCTACAAGGTGGCACCTTGGAAGAGTATCTTCAACATGTTGATTACCTAACCCCGGCAGAAACTATTGCTATTGCTTTGCCTATCGCTCGGGCACTGGATTACATTCACCTCAGAACCTACGCCCACAATGACTTGAAGCTGGAAAATATCGTCTTTCGCCATCCGGTACGTGCTGGAGAAAAGTTTACCCCTGTATTGGTGGATTTTAATACAGCCACCTGCAAAACGCTTCCTCTGGGCGGCTCCTGGTACTCTATGCCACCGGAACAAGTGGTAGCAGTGGACATGCAGCAGGCACCTGAATTACTACACAGCATTGACAGACAGAAGGTAGATGTGTGGGGATTAGGCATTCTCCTTTACCGGATGTTGGGGGGACGATTGCCATTTGGAGGAAGGACCACCCGGACGCTGACCGACCAGATTAAACACACCCAACCCCACCCTTTATCTTCTTTATCTCCTCATGTATCCACCCAGTTGAGTGACCTGATCATCAATGGCTGCCTGGCGAAAAACCCGGCCGAACGATTATCACTGGTGACCCTGGGACAGAAGCTCGTCTCCATGAACTCTTCAGCGACGGTCGCCCTGAAAAACGGGAAGGTGAAAAAGTAGGCAGAGTCATTTGAGGTTAAAACATGTCATCTATGGCAAAACCAGACAGCAACCACAACCAGATTGCTACCGGGTACTATCAGGCAACAGGCCAGCGAAAAAATATGGAAGATGCTGCTGCCGTAGAAGTGATGGACAAAGAAGGCAAACCTCTGACCGTGGCTATTGTGGCAGATGGAGTTGGTGGTAGTAATGCGGGCGAAGAGGCTTCCCGGCTGACTGTCAAGACGGTTCTTAACTATTTTCAGACAACTCCCCTGGAAAAGGCCGACAAAATTCCTGATTTACTGGAAACTGCCCTGAAAAAGGCAAATCACGCCGTTTACCAGGAAGCGCGGCTGGATGAGCGGAAACAAGGCATGGGATCTACCGCTACCGTCGTGATCATTTATGAAAACAGACTCTTTATAGCCAATGTGGGAGATAGCCGTATCTATTTGATTCAAAACAGCCTGATTCACCAGCTGACACAAGATCATAACTGGGCCTGGTTCATGATCTCCATGGGGCGAATGCAGCCCGACGAAGCCAAAACACATCCCAAATCGGAGGAGCTGGTACGTTCAATTGGGCATACGGCCGAATTAGAAGTAGATCAGAAAATTTACCTCACCCCAACAAACAAAGAGCATGATACCTTTGCCAGACAAGGTATGACCCTTCGCACTGGCGACCACCTCCTCTTATGCTCCGATGGCCTGATCAAATCTCGCCACCAGGGCAGTGGGCACTATGTAGAAGAGAAAGAGATTGTACAAATTGTTACCAGTCGAGGCCCAGAAAAGGCTGCCAGGGATCTGGTGCAAAAGGCTATTGACCGCCAGGCTGATGATAATGTCAGTGCCATTGTTTTAGAAATGCCCGGTGGCCTACACCGGGCTGCGCCGCTTTCTCTACCTACCTGGATTGCCCCAGTAGGAGTGCTTTTAACTCTCCTGATAATTGCTATCTTCCTCTACCCGCGTTTTGCCGCATCTTCTGCGGTGGAGGCAACCATTACGGCCGCTCCTGCCACCTCTATCCCCACGACCGAATCTGTCCAACCTGCTACCCTCGGTGCCCCGGCCGAAACGACGGTGCCAAATGTCCAAATACCAATGCTCGAACTGCCTGATGGGGTACAGTGGAATCTGGCTACCAGTGTGAACAACGACATTACTAGCGTCGTTTTGCCTGATGGAACAACCCTCTTTTTGGCAAACGACAGCCTGGTTAAAATCAATAGCATTACCGGGATAGATAACCAAAACGAAACCAGAGTAGAAATTAAAAACGGCCGACTTCTGGTTTATGCCCCAAACACCCCAATCACCGTGTTCAGCGACATTGTCGGCCAGGTGCAGCTGGCCCAAGGAGTAATGGGCATTTTATATAGTGTTGATTCCCGATTTATCTTTGAAGTTCACTGCTTGGTAGGCGGAGATTGTATCTTTTGGGGAGACGGTACCGATCAAGTCTCGCTGATGGCAGGCCAGGCTGCTACCCTGCAAAACATGGCCGCTGCTCCGGCAACCTATGAAACTTTTCACGCCATGGCTCCAACACTCGTGCCGTTGCCGACTGCCACCCCAACCCCAACACACACACCCACCCCCACCGCCACACCGACTCCAACCCCGACACGCCGGTTACCGATTCCTACCTTACCCCCTACATCACCGCCGGTGGTGGATAGTGATGGTGATGGTGTGCCCGATGGAGCAGACAACTGTGTAAATGATCCTGGCCCTGGCAGCAATGGTGGCTGTCCAGACCAGCAAACACCACCTCCTCAAAATGCCGATGGAGATGGAGATGGGGTTCCCGACATCAGCGATAAATGCGCCGAAGTATTTGGAGACCCCGCTAATGAGGGCTGCCCGGTTCGGTAAAATGAACCATCGTTAGTACAAATGCACACAAATTTTTCTTTGGGTGCTGCGCGTTCTTCGTGCATCATGTTCAAGGGAGTAGTTGACCAGTGGCAAACAAGTTGATTCTTTTCGTTTTATTCTCCAGCTTCCTCTGGATGCTGCTGGTGGCGTGGTTGCCGTGGGCAGCGGCTACCCCAACAACCCCCCAGGGGAGCAACATCCTGATTAACGAGGTGGATGCCAGAACGAGTAACAATACGGACTTTATCGAG
>CAZPEJ010000362.1:0-5621 GCA_964585465.1 uncultured Ardenticatenaceae bacterium | reverse complement strand
GGTGTGAAAAGCAAATAATCATACGTAGCACGAGAGTAAAGTCACATGAATAACACGAGGTTCAAACCTCGTGTCATCAGATAACGCCCCGTAAACGAAGCCAGTAAACATCCCAAAAACAAGTTCGTCTAACATGGTTCAAACCGCTAAAGCGGTTACTACGAACAAAAGTAGGATGTTGTTTTTAGACAAACCCTAAGGTTCGACTGGCAGGCCACTTGGCACATTCTCAGGAATTAAGTGTTCCAGGTCGGCAGCGGCCGGGTCGGTGAGGGCTTGCAAAAAAGCTAGTAGTTGAACAATTTGGGTATCGGATAAAGAAAGATTTTGCGGCAACTGTGGGGAAAGGGTTGCCAAAATGTTATGGATCGTGACTGGGAAATTTTGCAAGGTTGGCTGCAAAACGGCCGGAAGCTGACTACCATCATAATTTTGCAGTGCGTTTGCCGGATTAAGGTGGTGGCGAATCACTAATTCCAGGGAGTTATACGCGCCGTTGTGCAGCCAGGGGCCGGTGAGGGTGACATTGCGTAAGGGAGGGGTGCGGAAGGTGTAGCGGTCGGTGGGGGTGTTGGTGAGGTGGAAACGGCCGTAATCCAATGGAGCAAAACTATCTTTTCCGGGGCCAAATTGGGGCACCCCAATGTTGTAATACTGCTGATCTGTCAACAACGGGCCGCTGTGGCAAACCACACATCCCGCCTCTCCATAAAAGAGCAAAGCCCCGGCCATTGCTTCCGGGGACAGAGCCGTTGTTTCCCCTGCCAGGTAGCGATCCCAGGGGGTATTAACAAAGGTAAATGTTTGCGCCTGATACGCAGCCAGGGCGTTGGCGGCGTGTTGAAACCCCAATGTTTCCAACTGCACGGTTGGGTAAGCCTGCTGGAACAGTTGCTGATAGCGGGGAATAACCAGCAAACGGGCCATCAACTTCTGCCACACCTCCGGCCAATGTTCTGGTTCGTTGGGAATGCCAGCCAGTTCGTTGACATTACCAAACACGTCCACATCATGCCACCCGGCCGGGGTTTGATACTCATTGGTTTCTGGCGACGCGCCGGGCGGAATGGTGTAACCCGCAATGTTGTACCAACCACCCCGCATTTCGTCGCGGATGGTGACAGGAAACATAGCTTGTACGGCTAATACAGAGTCCAGGCCATCGGGTAAAAACGAACCAGCCGGAGAAGTAAAACCGAGTGTAGGTGTGCCAGAAATACGGCCGTCCCAAAACATGGTCTGCCACTCCGTCACCCCCCGATTAAATAAATCAATCGTATTCCGCGCCACAAATTCCCGGTTCTCCCCCAGAACCCGTTCTTTGCCAATACCTAAACCACCCGTACCAATTGCCAGGGGCAGTGCATCGCTGCTGGCAAATTGGGGGTGGTGGCAGGTGGCACAGGAACTGTCCCGGTTGCCGCTTAACTCCTTGTCAAAAAAGAGAGCTTCTCCCAAAACAACCAGGGCCGGGTCGGCCGGGTTGGGGCGGGTTAAGGGGGAAAGTTGCAGTTCTACCACCCTGGCACGCAGAAGTTGGTCTAGTTGGGCTGCCTGGGCTGTTTTTTGCTGCTGCACCAGCCACAGCGCAGCCAATACCAGGCCGCCTATCAGCAAAAAAGTAACTGCTTTTTTCATGGCACATCTAACAGTTTATCTACAGCAGCGGCCAGTTGGGCCAGGTTATTCACCACAAAAACGTCGTCACAATGGGGTTCATATTTCAACATGTCACTATCGCCGGTGCCCCATTGCCGCCGATTTTCCGGGTTAAACCACACTAGCCGACGGGCACGGCGTTGTAAATCTTTGATTAAATCGAGGCGGGGGTTATTTTGGTTATTTCGGCCGTCTCCCAGAACAACAACAGTGGTTCGGCCGTTTACTGAATCCAACCATTTACCATAAAACGTATCCAGGCTGCGCCCCAAATCTGTGGCGTAGTAACCAGCGGGAATGTCATACAACACTTGTGTCACTGCCTCGGCGGCTCGCTGTCCAGAGAGGGTAACGCTTATCTCCCGCATATCCGAATTAAAGGCAAAACTGCGGGCCTTGGCTACCTGGTCTTGCAATTCATAGGTCAGGCGCAGCATAAACTCCGCCACTGGGCGCATCGAGGTGGATACATCACAAATTAACACCAGACTGGGTTTTAACTTGCGTCGTTTCCACTTCAAGTCCAAAGGCACCCCGGCAAAACGCTGGTTGGCGCGAATAGTGGTTTTAGAGTCGAATTTGCCTTCTTTTCCCTTTTTACGGCGCAAGGCGGCGCGGCTGCGAAGCTGGGCCACTAACCGTTGCACTTCTTTACGAAGCTGGTTGGCATCTTCCTCGGTCAACGATTGGAATGGTTTGTGCATCAGGTCGGAGCCGTGTAAATCGTCGGCCCGTTCGGCCCGTTCCTGAGACATCTGCAACCCCACTTGTTGGGCAATCTGGTCAGCCAGGGCTTCACGATTGGCATCTACCACCCCCATCAGCTTTTCGATGGCTTCTTGACTCATGCCCATTTCTTGTAATTTTTGCCGTAGCTGCTGCATTTGTTCTTCCAGGTGGGCAAACCCCATCTGTTGCAACATGCGGCGTGTTACCCAACGAGCGTCCTGGGGGTTGCGCGCCCATTCGGCCCCGGCGCGTCGGGCTAACTCTTCTAACTCTTCTTTGCTGGGGCCGTTGCCGCTGGTGAGCCAATCCATCAGTTGTTGAATTCGGCCGCTCAGGGCTTGCAGGGCGGCCTGGAGCAGTGCCTGGTCGTCGGGGTTCATGTTTTCCATCGCGCTTTGTAACGGCCGTCCACCGCTGCCAAAGTAAATGGTAAACAGTTCATCAAAAATCGGGAAGTCGTCCCGTTCTTTCACCAGGGTAGAACGGAGCAAAGCGTGGAAAATATCTTTGTCAATTACACCCAGGGTTTCGATGCCTTTCATGGCATCTACGGATTCTGCCAGCGAAACCCGTACCCCGGCGGCTCGTAACCCACGTATAAATTCAACCACTCTGTCGTCCATAACAACTCCTTACCCTCGAAAACGGCCGCGCTCGGAACGGCCGCTTTCACCACCCATCATCCGTTTCGCTTTTTGTACGTCAGATTCATATTTGAGCAGCACTGTTAAGGTGTTGGTTAATGTTTTTTCGTCAATGGATTTGGCATTTAATGTCACCAAAGCCCGCGCCCAATCCAATGTTTCGCTAATGCTAGGGATTTTGCGTAAATCCATGTTACGAAGCTGGTGAACCACTGTCACCGCCTGTTTTGCCAGTTCGGGGCGTAAATCGGGCACTTTCAGACGCACAATTTCCATTTCTGCTTCCAAATGGGGGTAATCTACATAGAGGTAGAGGCACCGGCGTTTGAGGGCTTCGCTCAGTTCGCGGGTGTTATTGCTGGTGAGCAACACCATTGGTTGGTGTTTGGCGTGAATGGTGCCCAGTTCTGGCACGCTGACTTGAAAATCGCTTAAAACTTCTAATAAGAAGGCTTCAAACTCCACATCGGCCCGGTCAATTTCGTCAATCAGCAAGATAACTGGCTCTTCTGACATGAGGGCGGTGAGCAGGGGGCGTGGCAAGAGGAAGTTTTCAGAGAAAAAGACATCTTCTTCATCTGCCAGCCGTCTGGCCGCTTCACCCAGGCTGTCAACATCGGCTAATTTTTTCTGCAAGGTGTCACGCAATAGTTGGGTATACAACATCTGTTTGGCGTATTCCCATTCGTAGAGGGCTTTGCTTTCATCCAGCCCTTCGTAACATTGCAGGCGAATGAGGGGGCGAGAAACGGCCGTTGCCCATGCTTTTGCTAGTTCTGTTTTACCAACCCCGGCCGGGCCTTCGGCCAAAATGGGTTTGCATAGGGATTGAGCCAGATAAACCACCGTACCTATTTCTTCGGAAGCGATGTATTGCTGGTTCCCCAATCGTTTACGTACATCGGCTATATCTTTGAACATGGTCTTATTCTCCCTATTGAAGGAGATTAGAGATTAAAGGTTGGAGATTTGCCAATCTTCCAATCTCTAATCTTTCATCTCAATGAAAATGTCAATTTTGCCCTCTATGGGTCTATTAAGTTGCGTTGCGGTTGGCATTGTAACGTAGGTGTGATAAAAGGTAAAACTCCAACCGTTAATTCTCATCTTGTTTCTGCGGGCACGGGGCTGAAGCAGGCATGGTGCCGAAGGGCACGGGGCTGAAGCCGCCGTGCTAGGAACAACGCCCTGTGAACAGGGCTGAAATCAATCGCTAATCGCTAATCTCTAATCTCTAATCACTTATTGCATAACCTAGCCCAAATGATACGCCAGATAGTACCGTGTTTCTGCGGGCACGGGGCTAAAGCCGCCGTGCTAGGAACAACGCCCTGTGAACAGGGCTGAAATCAATCGCTAATCGCTAATCTCTAATCTCTAATCACTTATTGCATAACCTAGCCCAAATGATACGCCAGATAGTACCGTGTTTCTGCCAGGTGGAAACCTATACTTTGGTACAGGTGCAGGGCGGTGGTGTTGTTTTGCCATACGCCGAGGGTGGCGTAGGGACAACCCCGGCGGGTTAATTGTTTGAGGGCGGTGTGGAGCAGAAAACGGCCGTATCCCTTTCCCTGTTCTTGCGGCAAAATGCCAATGGGTTCAATTTCCCCTGTCTGGTGCAACCAGGCAAAACCGATGGGTTCCCCTTCAGCGTGCAAAAACAGCAAATCGGCCGTATCTGTCAACGTCTGCTGCACTTCCGCCAGGGTATAAGGTTGATACCAGGGCAACCCGGCAAAGACCCGGTCATAAAGTAACCTAAAAAGTTGTGCTGCCTGGTTTTTGTGGTAACGGCGCAGTGTTAAACCCGGCAGTGGTGATAGGACGACAGCAGGTTTGTTGGGAAGGGAAAGCTGCAAAATAATCTCGGTGTGTTCCAGAAAAAAATGGTTGGCGCGCAAGAAGTGGGCGGTCGGGGTTTCTAACGAGGAGAGGGAACAAGAAAGCTGGTGAAAGGGTGAACCCGCCAGTCGCGCGACAACCTCTTGCAACAGACGTGAACCAAACCCCTGCCGTTGATAAACAGGCGAGATACACCCTTCTAAGGCGGCAAGGGCGGGCAGACCAGGCACGGGGGAGATGGCCGCATAACCAACGGCCGTTTCCCCTACCTTCATCACCCACACATTCCCACCCGTTTGCTGGATAGTTTGTAAATGGTGATGTAAGCGGATGGAGGAAAACGGCCGTTCGTCACCCACACCTGGGGCAAAAGTAGCTAACTGGGTCGAATCGGTTGGATGGTAGGGGTGAATCATCACGCTAGAATCAGTGCTCAGTAATCAGTACTCAGTCATCAATAGGGAATTACCAGAGGAAATGTAGCTTCAAAAACCTGATGAGAATTTACGAAAACCCGTACTAAAAATTCAAGATGTGTCGTAGGGGTTGCGTAGTCAGCCTATGTCACACTTGCCACAAACCCTTCCAACAAATACCCATTACGATGATTGACGCTCAACTTGTCAAATTGTTTCACGCCACCTATGTTACCCTGCCTAACCCCTCCCCGGCCCATACCACCGCCCCCCACCACGGCGCGTCGTCCCCCAAAACGGCCGGTTCCACCGCAAACACAACCTCCGG
>CAZPEJ010000361.1:4381-5634 GCA_964585465.1 uncultured Ardenticatenaceae bacterium | reverse complement strand
GGCGCAGGGGGTGTCACAGGTGCGGCAACGGCCGTTTTCCGTCAAATGCCACGCTGTCAGCCGATACCAGTTTCGCCCAATCACCTGTTTGCCACACCCATGACACCAGGTACTTCCCCCCACCTCGTCAAACACGTTACCCGTGTAGACGTAACGAAGCCCATTTTTTAGGGCAATTTGCCGCGCTTTGTGCAGGGTGGCGGCCGGGGTGGGTGGGATGTTTAACAGGCGGTAGTCTGGGTGGAAGGCGGTAAAGTGTAGAGGTACTGTTACACCCAGATTTTCCACGATCCATTGGGTCATGGTTTCAATTTCTGCCTCGGAATCATTTTCACCAGGGATGAGCAGGTTTGTGATTTCCAGCCAAACGGCCGTTTCTTGTTTCAAGTAACACAATGTTTCCAAAACAGGTTGCAAATGCCCCGCACACAACTTCTGGTAAAAGGTTTCACTAAACCCTTTTAAGTCTACATTAGCTGCATCCATCTGGCGATAGAACGCCTGGCGGGGGGCATCGCACAAATACCCGGCCGTCACAGCCACCGATTTTAACCCTAATTCGTGGCAAGCCTGAGCGGTGTCTATGGCGTACTCCATAAAAATGACCGGATCGTTGTAGGTGAAGGCTACGCTGCGGCAGTTTAACTGTTGCGCCACATGGGCAATTTTTTCCGGCGAGGCAGCATCCGCCAGGGTATCAAGCTGGCGAGATTTGCTGATGTCCCAGTTTTGGCAAAATTTACAGGCTAGATTACAACCCGCCGTACCAAAAGAGAAAACAGGGGTGCCAGGGAGGAAGTGGTTGAGGGGTTTTTTCTCGATGGGGTCTACACAAAAGCCGCTGGAACGGCCGTAACTGGTCAAAACGACCTGGTCATGGTGTCGCATTCGCACAAAACAGAGGCCACGCTGCCCCTCTGCCAGCACACACGCACGCGGGCAAACATCGCACTGAATTCGGCCGTTTGCCACCGGATGCCAATAACGGGTCGGGTAAAATTCCGTTTCCATCGTTTGACTCCTTTTCCTCTTGAGGGTTTCAGGTTTCAGGTTTCAAGTTTAAGGTTTGGTTGAGTCATGGATTTAATTGTTGAATGCCTGCGGCAACGGATGAAAACAGATAAACGGATAATACTCGACTGACCCATCCGTTTATCTGTTTCTATCCGTTGTTTGTTATGGATGAAAATGATATTTGTCAGCCAATAACTCTTTTCCCCTCTCATGAGTTCTATTATACTGCTAATAGCTGT
>CAZPEJ010000361.1:0-4281 GCA_964585465.1 uncultured Ardenticatenaceae bacterium | reverse complement strand
CATGAAAGACGTTCGACCTCCAGCCGTTGCAGGGACTTTTTATCCGGCCGAGCCGTTGCGGTTGCGGCGGATGGTGGCTGGTTTTTTGCAAACGGCCGTTTCCACCCCTACCCCCAAAGCCCTCATCGCCCCACACGCAGGTTACCCCTACTCTGGCCCCATCGCTGGTTCTGCTTATGCTCCGTTGCGCGACCAGATGGCGGCGATAACCACCGTCATTTTGTTTGGCCCGGCCCACACCCTGGCAATTGAAGGGGTAGCAACGGTCAGCTACACCGCCTTTGAAACCCCGTTGGGACAGGTGCCTGTGCAGCAAGAAATCGTCAATACCTTGTGCCACTTCCCCCAGGTGACAACAGTGAATCAGGCACATGCCCGCGAACACGGGTTGGAGGTGCAACTCCCCTTTTTGCAGACACTTTTTTCCCATTTTGCCATTGTGCCGGTGGTGGTGGGGCGTTGCCAGGGTGAAGAGGTGGCAGAACTGTTACAGGCGGTTTGGGGCGGCCGGGAAACATTGGTGGTTATCAGTTCTGACCTGAGCCACTTTTACGATTACGACACAGCCCGCCAGTTAGACCAGACCACTGCCCAGGCCATTGTCTCCCTGCAACCGCAAAACATTGGCATCAAACAGGCTTGTGGCCGGTTGCCCATTCAAGGGTTGTTGCACATCGCCAAACAGCAAGGTTTAACGGCCGAACTGGTAGATTTACGCAACTCTGGTGACACCGCAGGTTCACGCGACCGGGTGGTAGGTTACGGTGCCTTCCTCTTTTTCTAGCTGATAGCTGATCGCTGAAAGCTGATAGCTAATCGCTGAAAGCTGATAGCTAATCGCTACTCCTTGCCAATCACCTCGCGGGCAATGACGATACGTTGAATATGGGAGGAGCCTTCGTAAATTTGCAATCCTTTGATGTCGCGGTAGAGCCGTTCAACTGGATATTCGTTGTGATACCCCCGCCCCCCATGTAATAAAACCGCTTCATTGGCAGCACGAACGGCCGTTTCGGTGGCAAACAGCTTGGCAATGGAGGTTTCGCGGGTGGTGGGAAGACCCTGGGCTTTCATCCAGGCCGCTTTGTACACCAGTAGACGGGCTGCTTCAATATCGGCCGTCATGTCGGCAATGGTCGCTTGAATCATCTGAAAATCCCCAATGCGTTGCCCAAACTGGCGACGCTGGCGCACAAACGCCACCGACGCATCCAGACACGCCTGGGCAATACCCACCGCCCCGGCCGCCACCCCTAAACGGCCGTGATCCAACGCACTCATCGCCACCTTAAACCCGCCCCCTACCTCGCCCAGTAGAGTTTCTTTACTCACCCGCATCTCCCGAAAGGTGATATGGGCATGGTCAGAGGAACGGTGCCCCAACTCCTTGCCCGGCATCTTTTCCCGTTCAAAACCAGGGGTATTGGTTTCAACAATAAAGGCACAAATCCCCTTGTGGCGTTGGCTGCGGTCAATAGTAGCAAAAACCAGTGCCACGTCGGCAATACCGCCGTTGGTAATCCAGATTTTTTCCCCGTTGAGAACGTAACTATCCCCTTCATCGCGGGCTGTGCTTTCCATACTGGCAGCGTCCGAGCCAGCGTTGGGTTCGGTGAGGCAGTAACAACCTATCATTTCGCCGGTTGCCAGCCGGGGCAGGTAGGTTTGTTTTTGTTGTTCATTGCCCCAATCATGAATACAAAGGGAGACAAGACTGCCATGAACGGCCAGAAACCCCCGCACCGAGGAGTCGGCCCGTCCCAACTCTTCAGAAATGAGGGTATAGCTGAGGTAATCGAGTTCGGAGCCACCATATTGCCGCGGAATGGGGCCGCAAAGGAAACCCAGTTCTCCCATTCGTTTCACCAGGTGGAGGGGAAAACGGCCGTTTTCATCCGTCTCTCGTGCCAATGGTGCCACCTCCGTCTGGGCAAATTGCCGCGTTTTGGCTTGAATCTGTTGCTGTTCGGGGGTAAGTTGAAAGTTCATAAGGTGTTGAGTGAAACGTGAAGCGTGAAACGTGTTATGTTTCAGGTTCCAAATAAGCAAACCCTTCCAACTCAATTAACGCATCCGGTTGGAAAAAACGGTTGACCTCAAACAGGGCCATGGCCGGGTAGTGACGGCCGAAAAACTGTTTATGCACCTGTCCCAGTTCTGCCAAAGCCGCTACGTACTCATCCCGGTTTTTCACAAAGATATTAAGTTTGACAATATCTTGCATCTGGCCGCCCGATGTTTCTACCACTGCCTGCAAATTACGAAGCACCTGCTCAAATTGGGCTACCAGATTACCCACAGCCACAATTCGGCCGTTTGCATCGCTGGCATCTTGCCCGGCCAGAAATAACGTTTTGCCACCGCTACACAAAAAACCGTGATTAAAACCACGCGGGGGAACCAGTTGGGGGGGATTGATAACTTGTTTGCTCATAAGATTTGTGTGGCACACAGAGAGCCGCAGCGGAATCGCCAACAACGCTCTGTATAACTTGTCCCTAACGGCCGATAAATTTTGCCGTTGTTTTCTCCCGAAATGCCTCAAAAAAGAGACGGTGGTCTTCGCCCATCAACATTAGGGCTTGCGCCTGGGCTTCTGCTTCAATGGCCGAGGCCAGATCCATATTCCATTCATTATTCAACATCCGTTTAGTCAACCCCAGAGCCGTCGTTGGGCCGTTCGCCAGTCGTGCCGCCCACTCCTGGGCTGTGGGGAGCAACTGGTCATGGGGTACGACCTTGTTGACCAGGCCAATGGTGTGAGCATGAACGGCCGTTATCTTCTCCCCAAAAAACAAAATTTCAGTCGCCCGCCCCATCCCCACCACACGCGGCAACAAATAAGCCGCCCCCATATCGGCCCCCGTCAACCCCACATTGGTAAACAAAAAGCGGAAGGAAGCCTGTTCCGAAGCAATACGTAAATCAGAAGCCAGTGCAATCACCGCCCCCGCACCGGCCGTTGTGCCATTGAGAGCCGCAAGGATAGGTTTCTCCAGATTTCGCATATTAAACACCACCGCCCCCGTCATACGCGTAAAATCCAGATGCCCCTTCACATCCTGCTTCAGCAACTCCCCAATAATCTCATGCACATCCCCGCCCGAACAAAAAGCCCGCCCAGCCCCCGTTAACACCACCACCTTCACCTGGTCATCATACCGCAGCGTTTCCAGCAAATCCCGAAACTGGGCATACACCGTAAACGTCAACGCATTCAAAACCTCCGGGCGGTTAAACGTAATCGTGGCAACCCCCTCCGACACGTCATATAAAAAATCATAACTCATGGCTGTGTTCCTTGTTGAACGAGGCAAACTGCCCATCTTGCCCCAAACGAACAAGATTGGCACCTTGTTCGACCACACACTCGATTGGCAGGAATCTCGATAACGGGTAAAAATGTATCACACTTCATAAACGCTTGCCATTGAAAGCGTCTATCTATCGAAACATAAGAAACCAGGGTTTTTCCTCAAAATCTGGTTTCTGCCCACATGAGCGGAGGATGCACCATGAAAATTACCATTGTAGGGGGTGGGCCAGGAGGCCTCTATTTTGCCTTGTTGGTGAAAAAGGCGTGGCCGGAGCATCAAGTCACGGTGTACGAACGCAACCGCCCCGACGACACATTTGGTTTTGGGGTGGTTTTTTCGGATGAAACCCTGGGCACTTACCGCCATTATGACCCACCTTCTTATGAGGCCATCCGGCGCAACTTTGCTTATTGGGATGATGTGGAAATTGTTTTTAAGGGGCAAAAGTTTCGCTGTGCCGGGAATGGGTTTGCAGGCTGTTCGCGTCAATCGTTGTTACTTTTACTGCAAGAGCGTTGTCGCCAGTTGGGGGTGCAACTGCTGTTCCAGATTGAGTTTGAACCCCACCAGTTGAACCAGGAGCCTTTTGCCAGCAGCGATTTGATTGTAGCGGCTGATGGCATCAATAGTAAATTGCGCGAAGCCCACCACACCCACTTTGGCACGACGGTAGATTTGCGGCAAAACTACTTCTGTTGGTTGGGTTCTACCAGAGAGTTAGCCGCTTTTGAATACTTTTTCCGCGAAACGCCACACGGGGTGATGGTGGCTCACTGTTACCAATATGAACCAGGGGCCAGCACCTGGGTCATTGAGATGCCGCCTGCTACCTGGTTTGGTTTTGGGTTTGACAGCTTGGATGCCATGCAGGGGGAGCATGTTCCGGTGTTGGAAGCTGTTTTTGCCGGGGAGTTGGCCGGGCACCATTTGCTCAATAACCGGTCTCTCTGGCGGCAATTTCCCA
>CAZPEJ010000360.1:0-5646 GCA_964585465.1 uncultured Ardenticatenaceae bacterium | reverse complement strand
TAGAACATGTTACGCAACCCAAGTTAACCAAACTATAACATCTTAGCTGCCAGCTGATAGCTGATAGCTGAAAACTGATAGCTAATAGCTGATAGCTGATAGCTGATAGCTCCCCGGAGGCAAAAATGGAAGAGAAATTACGTCAAGGGTTTCACTACTTTAACCACTTTATGCTGCTATTGTGGCGGCTGGGGCTGGGAAAGTGGGTCAATAGCTGGCCGTCGGTCGGTGGACAAATCATGATCCTGGGGCATACCGGCCGTAAATCGGGCAAACCGTACCAAACGCCAGTCAATTACGCCCTGGTGGATGGGGAACTGTACTGCACGGCCGGTTTTGGGCCTATCTCCGACTGGTATCGCAACGTCACAAAAAATCCCCATGTTGAAGTGTGGCTGCCAAACGGCCGTTTTGCCGGTTATGTCCAGGAAATTACCGACCCTATCCTGCGCCCAACCATCCTGCGGCAAGTGTTGTTAGCCAGTGGTTTTGCCGCCCCCGCCGCCGGGCTGAACCCCCGCATCATGAGCAACGAAGCCATTACTGCCGCTACCCACAACTACCGTCTGCTGCACATCATTCGCACCGTCCCCCGCACCGGCAGCGGTGGGCCGGGGGATTTGGCATGGGTGTGGCCGTTAACGGCCGTACTCCTCTTTTTTTGGTGGCTACTAGGCAAAAAACGGGCCACCTTGGCCAGTCAACCCGCCTGATCGTCACTGCACACAAAGGGAAAGGGCAAAAAAACGCTGCACGATAGTGTTTTGTTCCCACCCTTGTGATGACAAAACACAAACGGAAATTCAACCATGAACACAGAAAATACCCTGTTTACCCATATCCTTATCCCATTGGACGGTTCACATCTATCCGAAGTTGCCCTACCCATTGCCCTGGAAATAGCTACCCGTTTCACCAGCCAGATCACCCTGCTGCGGGTGGCCCAACCCCTGAACCTGCCCAAACTCACCAGCGAATTTACCGAACTCATCACCACCTTACAGACCGAGTCCAGCCAGGAAGCCATCACCTATCTACAAACCTGCCAAAACACCCTGGCACAACAAGGGTACCAGGTCAACTACCGCGTCATAAAGGGAGAATCTATCACCGAAGCGATTTTACAAACGGCCGATAACCTGGCAGTAGACCTGATCGTCATGAGTACACACGGGCGCGGCGGCGTGCAACGATGGGTCTATGGCAGCGTTGCCGACAAAGTTTTGCGCCATGCCAACATCCCCATCTTACTCATTCGTCCCGTAGAAAACCCATCTCCCCTCACCCTACCCGCCATTGAAGACCTGGAAACCATCCGATCCCACGAAAACCCACCCGACAGCGAGTAATGCAGACCTATGGGATTTTTCGTCGCTGCACTCCCCAAAATGACAACCATCTTCGAGGAATCGTATCCTTCCAAACAAAAAGCCCCGTGAACGGGGCGTAATTTCTAACACGGGGCTTTAACTCCGTGCCTTTGTGCGTTATACCCCACCCCCGATAACAGCGGAAAAGGCCAATCCCTTAAGTTTCCTCTCGGCATTGGCCTTTATAGCACGTTCGACGCGACATCGGCCTGTCTGATGGGGTTTTTTTCCCAGGTGTCAGCTTGTTGCTGCCACCTGTTTTGCTATCCAACTCATGAGGATTGTAAACAGCCCTATGGGGAAAAGAGAGTGACAAATAGCACGCTTCGACATGACAAATGTCACCTTAAAAGTAACCCAATTTGTGGGCTGCCTGGGTCAACTCGTCCCGAAACTTGGGGTGGGCAATGGCAATTAACGCCTGGGCACGCTGTCGGACGTTTTTGCCATACAAATCAGCCACCCCATACTCCGTCACAATGTAATGCACATCGCTACGGGTGGTAACCACCCCAGAACCTTCATACAAAGTTGGCACAATACGACTCAAAACATCGTCTTGGGCCGTTGCCAACGAAGCGACAATGGGCAACCCCCCTTTCGAGCGAGCCGCACCACGAATAAAGTCCACCTGCCCGCCTGCCCCGCTGTAAAAACGGGGGCCTATAGAGTCGGCGCACACTTGCCCGGTGAGGTCAATTTGTACGGCCGCATTGATAGCCACCATTTTGTCATTTTTGGCAATGTTAAAAGGGTCATTGACATAATCTGTGGGGTGCATTTCGATAAGCGGGTTGTTGTGAATAAACTCATACAACCGTTTCGTGCCAAACAGAAAACCTGCCACAATTTTACCCGGATGGAAACTCTTTTGGGCACAGGTAATCACGCCGCGCTCTACCAGGTCAATCACCCCATCTGAGAATAACTCCGTGTGAATACCCAGGTCTTTGTGGTTGTCCAGGCATTGCAAAACGGCATCTGGGATGCTACCGATGCCCATTTGCAAGGTGGCTCCATCGGGAATGAGGCTGGCTATGTGTGCCGCAATCTGGGAATGCTGCTCAGAGCTACCCCCCTGGGGGGCTTCCGGCAAGGGGTAATCCACTTCCACAATGTGGTGCAACCGGCTGATATGGATGAAACTATCACCCAATGTGCGGGGCATCTGGCGGTTGACTTCAGCAATCACCAGGCGGGACGACTCGGCGGCGGGTTTGGTGGTGCCAATTTCTACACCAAAGCTGCAAAAACCGTGTTCATCGGGTGGCGAAACAGAGATGAGAGCCACGTCAATGGGTAGCTGGCCGTTACGGAACAGGCCAGGGATTTCGGACAGGAAAACCGGGGTAAAGTCGGCTCGCCCTTCCTGGACGGCTTTGCGAACATTGCTGCCAATGAACAAGGCGTTGACACGAAAGTTGTCCTGGTAGTCGGGGGCGGTGTAGGGAGCATCGGCAAAGGTGAGAATGTGGGTGATTTCTACCTGTTTCAGGTTTGGACTGCAATCCACTAATCCTTGCGCCAATTTGATAGGTACACCTGCACCGCCACCTAAATAGAGGCGGTTGCCGGTTTGAATGACGCTGAGTGCATCTGTCACGCTGGTTACTTTACGGTGATACAGTGATTCCCAATTCATAGTTTAACTCCAGTAGCCGATGTCTGGTATCGAGTACTGAATGGCTTTTATGGTTGATAGGGTTGACCCTGGTATAGATTGATGCCACAGGCAAGATCGGGGTATTGTTCTATCGCGCCCAGGGTGTCTAGTTGGGCCATGGCGAATAAATACGGTAAGGCGGCATTGGTGAGGGCGTAGCTGGTGGTGCGGGCCACAGCGGCAGTGATGTTGGGAACGCAGTGGTGCAGAACTCCCTCGGCGATGTAGATGGGGTCACGCAGGGTGGTGGGGCGGCTGGTGGCTGCACATCCTCCCTGGTCAATGGAAAAGTCTATGATGAGTGACCCCGGCCGCATTCGTCGCACCATTTCCTGGGTGATTAAAACGGGGGCACGGCTACCAGATAGTAAAACGGCTCCAATTAACACGTCGGCAAACTCTACCACCCGTTTCAGGTTGTATTCGTTGGAAAACATGGTGTTGATTCGGCCGTTTGTCTCATGATCTAGTTCACGCAGCCGTTTTACATCCCGATCCAATACGGTCACTTCGGCCCCTAACCCTAAAAAGGCTCTGGCGGCGTTGCTACCCAAAACCCCCCCGCCCAAAATAACAACAGCGGCGGAGGGGATGCCGGGTAAACCACTTAACAGGATGCCCCGGCCGCGCCGTTCGTTGGTGCCTGCGTCGCTGCGGAGGAAGTGACCAGCAATCACCGGGGAGAGGCGGCCAGCGATTTCGCTGGCGGGCAGCAGTACAGGGCGATGGCCGTCTTGTTCTATCATTTCATAGGCAACGGCCGTTATTTCTCGTTCTGTCAGGGCTTTCCGCAAATCGGGGGAAGCAACTTGAAGGTGGAGAAAAGAGCAAATCGTCTGGCCGGGGCGGAACCATTGGTGTTCACTGGCGGCCGGGCGGGATACTTTGGCCACAATATCAGAACGGCCGTAAACCTCCGCCGCCGAATAGACAATGTGCGCCCCGGCCCGACGGTAATCTTCGTCGCTAAACCCGGCCCCCTGGCCCGCATGGTGTTCGACATAAACAGTATGCCCTGCCTGTACCAATGCCAACACCCCCGACGGAGCCAACCCCACCCGCATTTCCAGGTCTCGAATCTCTCGTGGAACACCTAACTCAGCCATTTTATCTCCTGTAATATGGTCGTTACTATTCGCGGAAAATCAAAATGCTCAGTTGTAATGGGCAAATGGTTCTACCATATTTTCTTTAGCGGATTCCATCCAATCACGCACCACCATACGGAAGATGTCGGATTCGGTGATGATGCCCACCAAGGCCCCCCGGTTGTCTATGACGGGCAAACCGCCAATCATGTGGCGCAACATCAATTGGGCAGCTTCGCCAATGGTGGCATCCTGGGAAACGGTAATGGGGTCGCGGGTCATCATTTCGCCCACGCGCAAACGGGTCACCAGGTAATTAAGTTCCCAAATGCTGAGGGAAGTGGCCGCAGAGGGGCGAGCCTCGCGTATATCGCCATAAGTGACAATGCCGACTAAACGGCCGTTTTCCAATACTGGTAAACGGCGAATTGTCTTGCTCACCATCAATTTATCTGCTTCCGGCAGGGTGGTTTCGGGGGTAACTGTCATCACATTCCGTGACATCCAATCTCTCACTAATTCGAGTTTCATGATTTTGTTCTCCTTTGCAGCAACGCTACCCAAAACTGTCGCCACTATCCAGCCTTGCTGGAGACAGGCCATGTTTTTTATCCAAACCTGCCCAAACAGCCGCAGGCTAAAACATCACCTATCAAAATAGTAACCGCAGTTTGTTAGCTGCTTCAAATCTAAGTGTATGGATTGGCGAAAATAGAGGGAGTGTTTAATGTAATTGTTCCAGCCTGACGGATGTCACAGCCAAAATCTTCAACCACTTTCTCAATTTCTGAGATTAAGGAAGGTGTGTTGATGTCTTTGAGCAAATATCGCCTGGCCCCGGCTTGCAGCAGCCGTTCTCGTTCACTATCGTCTGCGTAAGAGGTCAAAATCACCACCGCGATGCCCCATTTCGCCAACTGTTGCACCATCTGCTCCACCCGTTCTGGTTGGCAGGTATCGCGGCGTGTCAACCCCAAAATCACCACATCTGGGCGATAAATAGGGGCCATCCAAAATAGTTGGGGAAACTGGCAGGCACTCCCCACGACCTCAACGACTGGAGACGAACGAAGACGTACTTTAAGGGCCTGACAAACGGCCGAATGTTCATCAATAATAAAGAGGCGGATCTTCTGGATCATAACAGGCTTACCCTCCCAAACAACCTACAGGAATAGCTAAAGGTTATCACATCGCATGGTTGCATCGTCACACGTCAAAACGCTGCATGTCCAAACAATTACCCCATTTTGATAAACAGCATACCAGGTCAAAGCGTAAGAGGAATTGCCCGATTTTCCCAGTAACAAATGTCATCAAAAAAAACCGCCAATCATCATTCTGCCTGTTTGGGGTTACTCAGACTGGTTGTATGGCCTGGTTGACTAACAAATGTTATTTTCATCCACTGCGGCAACGGATAGAAACGGATAAACGGATGGCTAATCAAGAACTATCCGCTTATCCGCTTTTCATCCGCTGCGGGCAAGGTTGGGACTGTTTTTCATCATTATCTTCCTTTTGT
>CAZPEJ010000359.1:0-5670 GCA_964585465.1 uncultured Ardenticatenaceae bacterium | reverse complement strand
CGGATGTTGCAGGTGAAACGTCTAAGAAACAACGGGTAAGCGTACAGCTTACCCGTTTTGTTGTGAATACCATTTGTAATGGAAAAACCTGCTGGAAAAAGGTCATGTTTTATGGCAAAAATCAAATATCTTCTCCCATTCTGCTTTCTCTGGTTGGTTGTGGCTTGTACCCCAACCAGTAATGTCTCCACTACCCCATCTGTCAACCCAACCGCCACCCTGTTTCCCACACCATCCCCACAAAGCCAGGCAACAGATACGGCCGTTCCCACTCCCATTCTCAACACCCCCACCGCTGGCTCTCCCACCACCCTGCCCGCCAACCCACCCGCCCCGCCTCCCCTCTGGAAAACAGAGTTAAACCTGGAAGAATGGATTCAGGGCAGCCAGCAAGCCGCCACTGATTTAGTCAACTGGGCACAAGGTGATCCGGGGCTTATCACCGCCCAAATGGCAACCTGGGGAGCATTCACCCCCACATCTACGCAAAATATACCGGGTGTTCCCAACGCCTGGGCGCAACAAACTGACCTGGACAGCGACGGCACACCTGAACTACTTCTAGCCATGCCCAGCCTGGAGTCACGTTGCCAGGGGGAAAATTGTCAAGTGACGATATTTTGTGATTTTACTTTCTGCCCGGCACAAGTTTTCATTTTTCAACATAACGGCCGTGAGTGGGGCCTGGTTTATCAATTCGGCCAGAGTGAAGAAGCCGCCTGGGGCACCCTGAGTTATCCCCAGCTATTTACGCAACAAGACCTTAACAACGATAACATCATCGAACTGGTTATCAGCGATTACAGTTGTGGCGCAAACACCTGTTTCACTAACCTCACGGTGGGTCAGTGGCACAACGGTCAGTGGCAAGCTTTAGGGGTTTTTGGGCAGGCAAGCAGCCAAATTACGCTAAATGATTGGGACGGCGATGGCACCAGGGAGTTCATTTTATATGGCGGCATGGTTGGGTCGGTGGGAGCCGGGATGCAACGGCCGCACATGCTGGTATATGGATGGCAAAACGGCCGTTATGAACTCCTCGCCGATACTCCCGACAGTAGCAACAACCCCTACTTCCTCATCTTGGATGCCCACACCGCCTTACAAGCAGGCCATTTAGACACAGCCCTGGCTCTGGCAACCCAGGCATTGACCCCATCCGACAGCAACGATTTGACCATGATTGACGAATGGGCTACACCTCGCATTGGGGCTTATGCAGCTATTGAGGCCATGTTGGTTCATGCCATACGCGGCGAAACGGCCGAAATACAAACCTTGCTCACCACCATCGAAACCAACTTCAACGCCCCCGATAACCCCTACATCCCTGCCGCCCAAACCCTGTGGCAAACCTACCAGCAAACCCAGGATGTTCTGGCCGCCTGCCAGGCTATGGCAGCGGTTGTGCAGGCCAATCCAGAACAGGCACAATTTTTTACCTGGATGGGTTACAACATGGAGTTCATTCCCATAGAGCAGGTCTGCCCGTTACAACCTTAAAGAGAAAGAAGATTCATTTGTCGTCAGATTGAGAGATTGGAAAGCTGTATCTATCAAGCATAAGATATTCTGACCTCTGGGAACTATAACATCTTTGTTGTTCTCGACCTACAAAACGGTCTCTCTCAAAAAGTTTAGGGAACGTTATGAAAAAACTCTTGCCCTTTGTACTTCTTTATTTGATAGTCACCGCTTGTGTACCAGCCGAAACAACAGAACCTATCATTGTCAATCCCACCCGTAACACCAAAGAGACAACAACTCCCTTTCCTACCCATACCCTGGACGAAACCAGCCTCGCGGCTACGGCTACCGGAGCGGCCACATTGCAAACAACCCCGGGGTTTATTCCCACACCAACCCCCATGCCCTCTTTTCCTGGCATCATCTACAGCAACTCCACTGGCACCTGGCAAATCGGGGCCGATTGGCAACCGGTTCAGCTATCCGCCTATTCAATTATCTCCCTCTCTCCCGATGAAATACAGATGGTATATCAGGATAACGGGGATATTTGGTTGGTGAACCGACAAACTGGAGAAACAACCAACTTAACCACAGATCAGATACCCTTTTCCCATCCCCAATGGTGGCCTGCTAACCCCACAACCCTCATCCTTTCTTCATGGCCGCCCAACGACACCGAACCAGGGCGCGAAGGGCTGTTAACGGCTCTCAATCTGGATGGTAGCTACCAGGTTTTAGCAACGGGTAGGCAGTTTTCTCCGCCATCTCCCTCACCCACTTCATTACAAATTGCCTATAACCCAAATGGACAGGCTGCTCTTTATGATTGGGAAAGCGGTGAAACCACCTTCCTGTTACCGGCCGATTTTGGTTTGCTATCTAACCTGTCTCTTGGCTACCCGGCCTGGTCGCCTGACGGCAAACAACTGGCCTGGACAGCAGTAAATCCAGAAAATGGGCATAGTGGAGCCGCCGTTGTCATCCTCGATATAGAAACACACACCGGACGTTTGTTTGACACTGCCACCCAAACCGGAGGGGTTTTTCACCCCTTCGACACCCCAACATGGAGTCCAGACGGCCGTTTCCTGGCCTATCTCTCCACCAATCCCGATCCTCAGCTGGATGGTGTGTGGGTCATTAACCCCCAAGACGGCCATATGACTTTTGTCGGCGAAATCGCCAAACCTGTGTGGAGTCCAGATGGCCGTTTTTTGGCTCTCTCAACCTTAACCTTCCCCAATGTAGGCAACACCTACATCCTGGAAAGCGACAGTTGGTATTCCGTGCAAATGTACGTTCCAGGTGGCGGCATCGTGGTGGATTGGCGGTAGAAAGACCAGTTCTGATGAACGGAGAGGCTATCCTGGTTTTTACTGCCTGCGGAACCTGCTAAACAACATAATCGGGCCAAAGATAAACGACACACTGGCAAAACACAGCCCCATTGCCAGAACAAAATAGCTGCTCGTGGAAACCCCTGGCTCCAAAACGGCCGTTGTCACCTCGGCCGGGTCATAATAGACAGGAACACTCTGCCCCACTGTATACCGATTCACAATCTCTTCGGCGTGACTATAATTGCCACTGTACTCGCCAAAGTTCACCACGTCCCCCGTATATTGTTGATCATTCACCACATACTCATACCGAATCTCAGCACCATAAGATGTACCATCCTCGTCCCTACTTTCCTCAATCACCGACTGCGTAATTTGCCCCTGCACCGACGGCCAGTTGGCACTGGCTCTGGCATCCTGCAAAATTGTCCAACCCCAATAAGAAAGCCCCGCCCCGGCCGCCAAAAAAGCCGCTAAAAAGAAAAATGAGCCTAAACAGCCACCACAACCTTGTCGCATATAACCTCCTATGAAAGAGAAATTAGTAAACAGTGGACAGTGAATAGTGAACAGTGAACTGTTCACTGTTTACTGTTTACTTCTCAACAAGGATAGAATACCAACCCATGAACACAAAAGCCACTTACCCTTGTCCTATCCAGGAAATCGAAAATACCTGGATTGTTTTATCGGATGGGTGTCGGTTGGCGGCGCGAATCTGGTTGCCAGAAACGGCCGAAAACCAGCCCGTTCCTGCCCTGTTAGAGTATTTACCCTATCGCAAAAGTGACGGAACGGCCGTGCGCGATGCCCTGCGCCACCCCTACTTTGCCGAACATGGTTACGCCTCCGTGCGAGTAGACATGCGCGGCAGCGGCGACTCCGATGGCATCCTGTACGATGAATACTTGCCCACCGAACAAGACGATGCCCTGGAACTATTGCGCTGGATTGCCGCCCAACCCTGGTGCAACGGCAACATCGGCATGTTTGGCAAGTCGTGGGGTGGGTTCAACGGCTTACAAATCGCCGCTCGCCGCCCACCCGAACTGAAAGCCATCATCACCATCTGCTCCACCGATGATCGCTACGCCGACGATGTACATTACATGGGAGGCTGCCTCTTGGGGTCAGAAATGCTCTCCTGGGCTTCGGTCATGTTAGCCCTCAACGCCACCCCACCCGACCCGCGCTGGGTAGGTGAACGGTGGCGCGAGATGTGGCTGGAACGGCTGGAAAAAACACCCCCCTTCGTCGAGGCGTGGTTGACACACCAGGAACGGGATGTTTTTTGGAAACATGGCTCCGTTTGTGAAGAGTTTGCAGCCATCACCTGCCCGGTGTATGCGGTGGGTGGCTGGATGGATGGTTACTCCAATGCCATTCCACGCCTGCTGGCAGGTCTTACCTGCCCACGCAAAGGGTTAATTGGCCCCTGGGCACATGAATTCCCCGAAACAGGCATCCCCGGCCCGGCCATAGGGTTTTTGCAAGAGAGTTTGCGCTGGTGGGATTACTGGCTCAAAGGGATTGACACAGGTGTTATGGATGAGCCGATGTTGCGAGCGTGGATGTTGGATAGTTTTCGGCCGTTTCCTTTCCACGAACAGTTACCAGGGCGATGGGTAGCAGAGGAGGTTTGGCCGTCGCCAACGATAACCACACAGGTTTATGAATTAATGGAGGGGCGAGGAGCAGGGGGCGAAGGGGAAAGGCGGTTTGTGGGGCAACAGAGTTGTGGATTAGAGGCGGGGGTGTGGTGTGCTTACGGGAACGATGGGGATTTTCCGGTTGACCAACGAGCAGAAGACGGCCGTTCCCTTTCCTTCACCTTGCCACCTGCCAGCGAAAATCAACCCATTTTGGGGTTTCCTGAGGTCAGGCTGACGCTGGCTGTGGACAAACCAAACGCCTTGTTGGCCGTGCGCCTGTGTGATGTGTTCCCAGACGGCCGTTCTAACCTGGTCAGTTGGGGATTGCTCAACCTGACACATCGGCACAGCCACGAACACCCCACCCTGCTCACCCCCGGCGAAAAAATGAACGTCACGGTGCCACTAAACGCCATCGGGTATGTGTTGCCAGAAGGTCATTGCTGGCGAGTGGCTCTCTCCCCCACCTATTGGCCGCACGCCTGGCCCTCCCCAGAGGTTGTTACCCTGACTCTTTTTAACGGTGAACTGCTTTTACCGATTCGGCCGTTTCACCCCGCCGATGATCAGTTGCCTGTTTTCCCACCGGTAGAGCTTTCTCCAGCTTTGCCTGTAAAACTTGTACGGCCGGAAAAATACGGCCGTTTCCTCTCCCACGACCTCCTTTCTGGCACCGCCACCTTGACCAGTGAAGCAGACGATGGCCGGATTCGGTTTCCCAGCGGCATGGAGACGGATGATTATTCACGCCTCATCTACACCATCCAGGAAGACAACCCCCTGTCGGCACAGGTTATGTGCCAGCGCACCCTGGCCTTCCAACGGGGTGATTGGGCCGTCCGTATTGAAACGGAAAGCGAGATGACAGCCGATTTGACCCATTTTTATGTCAACAGCACCGTGCGGGCGTATGAAGGGGAAAAGCTGGTGTGGGAAAAAATACGGCCGTTCCGCACCCCACGCCGATTTGTTTAAGGGGAACACATCTTCAACAAAGGATAAATGTAAACACCGCGTCATTCCGTATTACCAATTGACGTTATACACAACATATCTTTTCAATGCAGGGGCATCAATAAACGCGGTTATCAATGCGCGGTCATCAACAAGCATGGTCATCAATGCGCGGTCATCAATGACCGCGCTACAAACAACGCTGGCTAAAGCCAGCTTTTCAGGCAACCCTTCCCCCAAGCCCTGTTTACAGG